>NZ_FTMT01000003.1:0-284031 GCF_900156015.1 Chryseobacterium sp. RU33C
GGGAGAGTAGGCCGCCGCCAGTTTTTATTTTATTTTTAAAAATCCTTTATCTTATTGATAAAGGATTTTTTTTTGCTTTATACCCAAGCAGGGAATACCTAAACTCATACATAATGAGCAATGAGTAATAATTGATAAACAATACATCGATTATTCATGAACCATCAATCATCAACGATCACTTATCACTTATCACTTATCCATTATCAACTATCATTAATCACTCATCCTTATGATGGACAGTATACACTCCAGTTGTCACTCCACAGAAGTCTCAACATAGTATTATCAAATAACTCAGTATTACTTTTGTTTTTTTAACCTTTGATCTCTTAAGACTCTAATAAAGTTGGCTGGATTCCTGCGGAATGAAACAGTAGAAAGAAACGGCGCAAGTGAAAAAGAAAGACGCCATTGGAAAAGAAATAATTGGAAAAGAATGTTTATCTATTGGGAGAATAATATTCTTTCCTTTTTTAAATCTCATAAATCGATTATCACAAATAAGAAGTACAATTTCCTGATAAATATGTCCGCGTAGCTCAAATCTACTTTATTTTAAGCCAAAAGAAATAAAAAACCACCTCTGTAAAGAAGTGGTTCCATTTATGGCATTTTGATTTTGAATTTACAAAAGACACTTAGTTTGCTGCGATTGTAAAAACTATTTGTGCGCTATATGTTGCCGCAGGAATTGTTACAGATACACCACCTATTTGTAATTGTACATTTATAGCTGAGTAGTCTACACTGTTGTTAACGCCTAATACTCCACCAAATGTAATTGTAGAAAGTGTTACTGCACTGGACTGAGGTATTTCTATATAATTCGCCGTTCCTCCAGAAAATGTAACGGAACAAAGCAAACAAAGCCCGTTGATAGTTGCTGATCCACCACTTCTTTTTGCATAAAGTTTCAGAGAGCTGTTCCAGTTGGTAGGAAGATATTGCATACTGATTTTGGCACCAGAGCTACCAAGAAGATTCAGGAAAGATCCTGGTAAATGACCCGACAATGTGAGTAAGCCAGGATTATCGTAAGTTCCGGTATAGTTGGTTCCCGCTTCAGTGATGGTAGGTGCACTTGCATTCCAGTTAGATCCTGTAATATTTATGGTTTGCCCCTCAAGGTAACTTCCCATTATTAAAGCAATAATGTATAGATATCTTTTTAAGAACTGTTCTTTGAGAAAAGGACTTTTAATTTTCATTTTTTAATTTTATTCTGTAATGGTGTAGGTGATGACAATAGCTGTATTGGTCTGTGCCTGTAAATTGCCATAAGTACTAGTGGCAAGTGAAATGGTGAGGGCATGGCCGTTATTCGCTCCATTTCCTGTATATGCTCCTCCAATACCACTAATAATCGTAGTTGGAGTGGTTGTAAGGATAACCTGCCCTGCAGATGTTCCCAATGTTCCACCTCCGGCTCCGGAAGCTGCAGCTGCCTGAATTCTTATATTAACACCTGGAATAACTGTATTTACTGATGCTGTAATTCTTCTGGTAAGTCCTCCGGAAGCGATAGCAGATGTATAGTTGATCCACTTTGACGTATTGGGTGCTGGAGCTACCAGAGCATTTCCGGCCTCGGTAGGGCGTGTAAAATTTAAAGTTATGCTTCCTGTAGGTTCAATATCCATTAAAGTTACTTTGGGTAAAGTCAAAGTAACGGTAGTACTTGCAGTCTGGGAATAGGTTGAACTGTATACAGTACAAAATACAATTAATAATATGGAACGGATCAGAATCATTTCTTCTTTTTTATTTCATTATATCCTACTTTCAAGGATTCCTTTTGATATTTGATCTCTATCTGTTGTTTAACAATATTGATGCTTAATTTTTTTGTTTCTGATGGTTGTAAAGTAAACAGAAATTGGTCTGTTGAGATTTTATAGCGTTTATCCAACCCATTACGATAAACTTTTACAATCCAGTCTCCCGGACGTAGATAAGTGAAATCAAAATCTTCTCCGATGTAGCATACCTTACGAAAAGTCTGATCATGGCTGCTAGCTTCTACAATGATACTTTCCCTTTTCTTCTTTCCTTTTAAAGATAATTGTTGCCCGGAATCTGGCTGGTCTTTTTCTCCGGTTTCCAGGAAATTAACCTGGCCCTGAACATTTGCTGCGGTTGTTAATCCGAAATTAAAAGTATGCTCTTTATTCATCAATGAAAGGGAGGCTGGAAAAGTTTGGGTTGGAATATCATTGATTTCTGTGGTGGAACGGTCTATTTCAAGAAAATAATTACCCGGGATAACATTTTTAAACATATAATTTCCATCCTTATCGGTAACGGATAGGTAACTTCCAAGTATTAATCTTATTCCCTCAGTTTTTTTTATACCTAAGTTGCTTACATTTCCAGAGAGTGAAATATAATCGGCAATTTTCTGTACAGGTATGTTAGGCCGCCATGTATAGTGCATAGAGAATATGAAATCTTTATCTCCAATTTCTCCTCTTTGCAATGAATATCTTCCGGAAAGGTCAAGTTCGTTTCCAGGAAATAATTGCTGATGAAAAAGAAGTTCAAACAGATTTCTGTCTTTGAAATATTCCTCAGGCATATAATTGTTCTGATAAAAAATGCTTAAGCTGGTTTTATCGGAAAGCTGACTATAAATTCTTGCTCCGTAGTAAAGGCTTTTCTGATTCTGAAGCTGATATCTTGAGCTTATAGCATAACTTCCGAAGATGTTAAAAGATGTTTTGAATTTTTGAAATGAAAGGTTGGCAGAATAGAAACTCGAATTTCCACTAAATCCAGTCAGATAATTATCTGTTTTCCCGAATTGTCCATCTACATTTATCTGAAATACTCCTATCTGTTGATTAATACTCACTTTGAAATAACGTTCATAATAATCAAACTGTTTAGGTTCTAAACGATCTTTATAGGTTTGATACCCGTTATTAAGAATAATGAAGCCACTAGGCAGGTATTTGTACTGTACTCCATATTGAAAATACTTTCTGTAGGGGGCTGCCAGTAACAGGGTATCTCTTTGGAAGTTTTTGGCATCCTGCATGTAATTGGCAAATATGCTGATCTTTTTGGTGATATTGTAATAAATATTACCGTTAAAGGTATTTGTATTGGTAAAATATCCTGCAAAATCAGGACTGGCTCTCATGTACATCAGACTTCCGTTCAATTTTTTTAAAATGGCTTCTGCCTGTAATAAATAAGCTGTTCCATTTGTTTTTTGTGTTGTACTGTATGCCAGTTCCCCGGAAAGATTAATATTTTTTGAAACTTTAAATTTCCCTTTAGCATAAGGCAGATGAGCATCTGAGTCAAGTTTTACATCTCCAGATCGGATTTCTTCTTTCCTCGGAGTTTTGTAAAGATATCCTACAGATACTTCAGATTCTTTTCGGATTTTAAACGCTGAAAAAATATTAAATTCATCTTTAATATCTCGGAAGAATCTGGGATGATTATAGAAGCCGCCGAAGCTTACTTTATTAAAATCATATCGGATTTCTGCCCCGCGGCCGTATCTTGCAAATTCTGTAAGATAAGAAGAAGAGTAGGTTTTATCGCCAAGATGAAGAAAAAACTTATCCCGTTTATAATTCACAAAATATTCCTCATATTGGGTGAATGTATTAAGCTCTACCGGATTGTGAGTGACAGCCCTAAATTCAATCTGATTCTTATTGTCTTTATCAAGTGTTCCTTTTCCGTAAATTTCACCTTGAAAACCATCATTATAAACGCCCATATTCTGCATTCCAATGAAAGATAAAGAGAAAGCAACAGGCAGTCTGTGATAAATATCGTTTTCAGAGGGTTTTACTGATATCACCTGAGTGGTTGCATAGACATCCTGAGTTTCTTTGGGATTATTCCTCGGATGTACCGAAAGATTTAGGTTCTGAAATTCATTCTGAGCAAGTTCAGAACTTGTTACTTTGTGAATCGTAATGATTTTGGATTCATTGGGTGCAAGAACAAGAGATGATTCATTGTCAATAACAGCATTTTTACTTTCAATAACGATACTTTCCGTTATATTACCATTGTTTTTTAAAAGAAAAGCTGCACGGACCGTTTCTCCAGCTCTTACAAATTCAGGTATATTTAAAACCGTAACCATAAGCTTTCTGCTTCCGGAAACTACAATTTTTGAACTTTGTGTAAAAGCTGTTCCATTATTACGGTCTGTAATGTTCAGGGTGACAGAATAAATACCCTGTCCTGTTTCAGTACCGATCCGTAAAGGAACTAAATATACCGATGTTTCATAAGGCGGAATCTGAAATTCTCCCTTTGCTAAAATAGGATTTATTGAAGAACTTGAAGTGACAACTGAAATATCATATATTTTGGTTTCCGTCGAATTATTTTCTAAGGTGAAGGGAATAGAAGTAGACATTCCCGGCATTAAACTATCTTTTTTACTGACCAATCTGTCGGATTGCTCTTGGGAAAAAATAAATACCGGGAATATTGATATGATAATAAATAAAGTCCAAGTTTTAATCATTTTTTACTTCTAATTCCACATTGAGTGCAAAAGCATTCTCTTCTTCATCCGTTGCTATGATAGTTGCTTTGTATTTGTCAGGGGGTAATCTACTGATATCAATGTAAAATGTCTTGGAGGTATCTGGCAAAAGTCCCATCGTTAAACTTGAATAAGTTCCCATCTTTTCACCCGTTTTCCGGTTATAGATTTCAATAGAAGCTGTCGGTTTACAGTAAAGATTACCATGATTGGCTATTGCTATCTTTGCTGTCTGCTTTCCCTCCTGTTTTTCCACTTTTACATTTTCAAACTTAAGGTCCGGTTGGCCCTTTTCTGCTTCAACATCTGTAATGACCTGAATGGCATATCGTATAACAGAAGTGATGCTCACTCCCGGTTTATTGTCGCTGGGTTTTATCTCTTCTACCGGTTCTACAATGATCACACTCCAATAGCTTCCCGGATCAATTGCCTTATTGGGAACTGTTATTTCATAAAATATCTCAGTCTTTTCCTTACCTTTAAGAGTAACAAGATTGGTATTGAGCTTTAGCCATTCTCCATTACTGCGTTTATTGGTACGTAATGCTGTATAATTGATGGTTCCGTCTGCATGGTAGGTATAATCCTGTAAAAATATTTTTACACTTTGAGGGATGCTGCCTGTGTTTTCAATAGCAACTTTTCCTTTATACACCTTTCCGTTTTCTATTTTGTAAGAATGCGTAAGCCCGTTGAGAATCACAATACCGGCATGTAAAAGGCTGAACTGCAAAATCAGGGTGATCAAAATAAGGATACGCTTTATCATGATGTAAAGTTTGAAGTTAAATCATTAATAATACAAAGCCAGGAAGAAACTGAATAACAGCTTCTTCTTGTTTTTGAAAGGCAAAATTGAATTTTAGTTAAATTCTAATTGTCTGATATCGTATAGGTAACGGTGGCAGCAACCGTAGCTGTAGCTTGTAAATCGGCATAAGCTGCTACTCCTCCAGGACCACTTCCTGCAGCAAGAGCGTAGGTAAGATTGTGTCCGTTATTGGCTCCGTTACCGGTATAAGCACTTCCGATTCCGGAAATAATAGTCTGGTCGGCTGCACTTAATGTCAGAAGGCCTGCAGATGTTCCCAGTGTTCCTGCTCCGGATCCGGTAGCAGCAGCAGCAGTTACGTTAAGATCTACTCCAGGAATAATGGCATTCATTTTTACACTTACATTACGTGTAGGGTCTGCAACAGATTTAATAGAAGAATAGTTAAGCCATAAAGTAGTGTTGGCTGCATCCGGAATAATAGGACTTCCTGCTTCAGTAGGAGCTGTAAATCCAAGGGTAATGTTTTTTGTTGCTGCCGGTTCAATATCTACCAATGCAACTTCGGGAATAGAAATGGTAACCGTATGGTTGTCTGTATTGATGTCCTGTGCGCTCAGATTCCCGGATAGAGCAAACGCAAATAAAGACGCTGCAATAGTCAAATTTAATTTTTTCATGATGGTGATAATTAGTAGAGTGAATATAACGAAATTCGGAATACATTGAATAAAATATATAATAATTTTTATATTAATAAGTATTTACATTGCGTAATGTGTTTTAGTTGAAATATTCTTTAACAGAATAAGTCAAAAAAAAACCTATACAAATTTGTACAAGTTTTTATCAATATTAAAAGAATTTTTTACGCCCAATGTGGATCAGAAACAGAAGCTTTTCCGGTCTCAATACGTCCGGCAAAGTGCCACAGATGCTCGTTTGACGAGATTTTCAAATCATACCACCCTTTAAATTTATCAAGATCGATAATTATTTTTTCTTCTGATTTTTCTACAGGAATTGTTTTTTTATTTTTTGTGTACAAATCTTCCAGGCTGATGGAGAAATTTTTCTTTTTGTTACTTCTTACAGTCAGCTCAACCTGGTTTTTTGCTGTTATATTTTCTAAAATTATCTCTATTTCCGGAGAAATACTTCCCTGAAATTTCCTGAAAAAGCCATTGGGACCGAAAATTTCATAGTCATAGGCTCCGGAATGCACAGCATGGGATAAATTTTGTCTGGAATATAAGGCATATGAAAAATGATAATTATTACTGTTAAACTGAGTCCTGTCATAAACAAGCAAAGGGACTCCATTTTCTTTCAGATTAGTCATTTTTATATGATCACCTTCCAAATTGACATGGAAATGATAAGGCAGCGGGTTGGATGGCTTCAGTCCTCTTTCCTGAATGTCAAGCAAACTATCATTAAGTTGATCTTCAGAATACCATTTCAGATCAGGAACTGGTTTATTTTTAGCTGCATTGATGGTTTTAGCGTAATCCTTCTGATCCAGATAATCCATCTGCGGAACTTTTATACTGGAAGAGTTGAAAGCAGAGGTAAGATCACCGCATACAGCTCTTCTCCAGTCACTGATATTATCAACATGTACATTCTTTTTGAATTTCTTCATAATGAATTTCTCCAAAAACTGCAGGACAGAAGTATGATCCGATACTTCGGAATTGACAAAGCCTCCTTTGGTCCATGGCGAAGCGATGATCATAGGAACTCTATAGCCTAATCCTACAGTACCTTCAATTTTTTCATAATTTTTTAAAGAAGGATTACTCATGTATTCCTGAGATTGATCTACATATTCCACTCCTTCTTTTCCATTCATGTCAACAGGCTGGCTTGGATTCACCGGTGGTGCGAAAGGCAGCACATGATCAAAATATCCATCGTTTTCATCGTAATTGATGATGAATATGGTTTTTTTCCATATTTCAGGATCTTTGGTAAGAATATTTAAAACCTCAGAAATATACCAGGCTCCGTACCAAGGCGATCCTGGATGATCTGAGAAATGTTCAGGAGCCACAAGCCAGGAAACCAATGGAAGCTTTTTCTCTTCCACATCTTTTCGGAACTGAAAAAGTACATCTCCTTCAGGAACAACCAGTCTTTCACCGTTTTCATCCTTTCCGATTTCCAGTTTCCAGTAATCCGGATCGTTGGAATTGGTTGTAAATGCTTTTTCGTGAAGGTTTTTTTCTTCCTTTGAAAGCCTGGAATAATTATCAGGATGGTATTTCACCTGATCTTCCTGTACTTCCGCCAGCATAGCCTCCAGCCTTTGTTTCTGACCAGGATTTTTTTCAATTTCCCCTTTCAGATAGGTGATGATATTAGGAATATTCTGATGGTATCCTTTTGAAAACTTAACGTTGAATTTTGAAAACCACTCAATCGGGTTATCTGTAAAATTACTCAGCCAGGCTTCCTGCTCTCCGGACATTCCCTTTGGAAGACTGATTTCATTCTGATAAATTCTCCACGAAACATTTTGCTGCTCTAATATTTCCGGGAAACTTTTCCATTTTGCCTGCCTCGCTTTATCATAATCAATATTTTCATTGATAACATTGGCTTTTACCTTTCCATTCTGCTGTTCTCTCAATGTTCCGGACCAAAGAAACAGCCTGTTGGGAGTAGTTCCGGTAAGTGAAGAGCAGAAATACTGATCGAATATGGTAAATGCATCTGCCAGCTGATAATAAAACGGAAGGTCTTCACGGTTGTAATATCCTAAGGTAAGCGGAATATTCTTGTAATCTTTATTTCCTGAGGCTTTCGCCTGAAGCCATTGGTCAAATTTTCCTTTGTTCAATGCTTTTTGCTGATCAGCCCATGAATGTGGAAGTGAGCTCATCCAGGTAGATTTTGTATTTCTTAAATCCAGTCGGGCAGGAGAAGCATATTTTCCTTCGTCATTTTTTTGAAAGAAAACAGAATGTCCATCCTGTTTTACAAAAGCTCTTTTATCCAAAAAGCCTCTTACTCCTTTAAGGGCCCCGAAAGCGTGATCAAATGAACGGTTCTCCTGCATCAGGATGACAACATGTTCTGCATCATAAAACGTAGACTGCGCAGCAGGATCAATGGCTAAAGCTTTTAAAATAGAAGGATGCAGAACATTTGAAGTTCCTAATCCAGCTAATAAAAGACTTGATTTCTCTAAAAATTCTCTTCTGTTCATGTTCAATCGTAATAAGAAAGAAACCGCAAATTAATAGGATTTTCCTGCGATTTCTTTGTTTTATATAAAAATAATCATGTTTTTATTGCAGCCACCAGGGTTTGGAATTGATATTATCATTTCCTCCATACTGAGCGGCTAATGCGGCCTTTAAATTGTTGCTGTTGTAATTATACTCAGACTGCGGATATCTGAATCTGAAAGGTGCTGCAACACCTGCTTTTAAAGGATAGTTAGGATAACCTGTTCTTAAATAGTCATAATATGAAGTCCACTGTGCCTGATGGAACATGGTCATGTATTTTTGGGTCATGATCTTCTCCAGCTGTGTTTGTAGTGGATCAGCATTATTATAAACCACTAAAGGAGTTGCCAGATATTGATTCACATCAAAGCCTGAGAAATACTGTCCCGGATTTTTTACATAGGTCTGATAAAAACTGAAACTCGCTTTGATTGCGTTGTCATAATGTGTTTTTGCAGATCCGGAAATCCAGCCTCTTGCCGCAGCTTCGGCCAGAATAAACTCAAGTTCTGAATAACTCAATACAGAAGCAGGCTCATTGGTAGGATCTTTATAAAAACGGTCGTTTACTTTAGAGATATTTTTTGCTGTGATCAAAGCAGCATTATCAGAATAAGGTGACGTAGGATTTCCTCCGTTATAAGCTGTATAATCTGTGATCGCTTTTCCGGCTTCTTTTGCTCCGGTAGTTTGTGCCGCAAATGTAAACAAACGCGGATCATGTCTGTCTTTAAACATATTAATGAAATAATCTGCCATGTACAAACCCGAACCATATCCGCTATTATTAAACATGGTGTATCTGCTGTCAGCAGCATCAGCAAACTTAAGTTCACCATTATCTGCAATGGAGGTCATTATAGACTGGCTTCCTGCAATTGAAGCAAATTCTGCAGCAATATTATAACTTCCTACTGTAGTTTTCTTAGATAAAGTGATCAGTATTTTCAGGCGGAATGAATTGATCAGTTTTTTCCACTTTAAAGCATCTCCTTTGTAGACAATATCTCCTTCAATTTTATCGCTGGTATTAATAAGATCATTGGCTTCTTTGAGTTCTGATAAAATCCCGGCCATGATCGCTTCCTGAGTATCATATTTCGGTTGTGTAATCCCGGATTCACCCTTTGCCGCTTCAGAATACGGAGCGCTTCCAACTTTCAAACTGATGTTGAAGAAATGATAGGCTCTCAGAAATTTTCCGATAGCCAGATAATTTTTGTTTCCTCTTTTCTCTGCTTCCTGCATCATTTTCCCTGTATTCAGAAGTCCTTTTGTGTAAACTTCAAAGGATAAATCATTCCATTTCATATACTGATAAGAATTTTCGCCATCAGTACCAATCATCATTCTTGAAGCGTACATATTATCTCCATCCACTTTGAAGGTGTATTGTGAAACATAGGTCAGAAGATTTTTGGGATCAATACTGGCCTGGTCATTCGGGTTTTCATTAATTGTATCAAGGTTGGATTCACATGATGCTAACGTCAGAAGCCCGGCTGCAAATATAGATTTCATCATCCATAATGCTGTTTTACCTTTTTGCCTTTTCACTTTGTTTATAGTATTTTTCATTGTCTAGACGTACTTTTTAGTTAAAACTTAAGATTAAAACCTATTCCAAACCATCTGCTGGAAGGATCCTGAATATCATTGCTTACATCACCTTCTCTTCCTGTCTTGATCTGGAAATCAGGATCGGAGTAAAGATTCTTTGATTTTTTCCACAGGGCTAAATTATAGGCAGAAATATTGGCAGTAAAGCCTTTTACCATTCCTTTCGGATTCAGTAATGACGAGAAATCATATTCCAGAACAACAGATCTCAACTTAACGAAGGTTCTGTCGAAAACGTTGGCAAATTCTTCACTCTCATCCTGCGTTACTCTTGCACGGTAGGGATAATTTTGTGCCCAGTCCTGATAGCTGATTGCTTTTGTGTGTGGTGTATAAAGCCCGGTTGCGGGATTGTAGTTAACTCCATCCGGTACAAAATAATAGGTTCCCGGATTAGCATACTCAAGATCCCTGTACGCTACAGAATTAGGATGTTTTCCTCCCCACCACATTTTTTCCACTACCTGAGACCTCATCACCCCACCGATGCTTCCGTCAATTCCGATGTTTAAAGTAAACTTTTTATATTTAAAGGTGTTGTTGAAACCGAAAGTCCAGTCAGGGTTGAAGTGTCCCAGGTTACTTGGGGTATTAGCTCTTGTCGGCATTCCTGTATTAGCATCAAGAATAACTTTTCCATCCGGAGACTTTTGCCATGTATAGTCATAATAGCTGTCCATTCTTTCTCCCAACTTAATGTTGTTGTAGTTCGGCATATTATCATAAATGGAAGTCAGCTTTTGCTCATAAGTACTCCAGTTGATCAATGTTTTCCAACTGAAATCAGCAGTTTTTACCGGAACTAAACCAAGGGAAACTTCAAATCCTTTCGTAGTATATTCATTTCCGTTTACATATTGTGAGGTGAAACCTGATGATTCAGCAGCCGGGAACTGAAGGATATTATTATAATCTAATGTTCTGAAATACGTGGCATCGAAAGTAATTCTGTTATTAAGGAAACCGGCACTTAATCCTAATTCATAAGATTTTGTCTGCTCAGGTTTCAGCATATTTTCAACATTCAGCGTTGTTGGAAAATAATAAGTAGGATTTCCATTGAATGTGATTCCCCCATTGTTCAGGTAATAATTTCTGATGGAATAGGGCTGGAAGTCATACGCTACTTTGGCCCATGATGCGGAAAGTTTCAGCATATTGACAGACTCCGGTAATTTTACCAGGTTTGAAATAACGGCACTGATGGAAGCAGAAGGGTAGAAGTAAGATCTGTTGGCCTTAGGCAGTGTAGAAGACCAGTCGTTACGTCCGGAAATATTGATGAAGAAAGCATTGTATAATCCGATATCAATGGTTGAATAAGCACTGTAAATTAACTTTTCCTTCAAATACATATAATTTTTAAGCGCTCCGATAGAGTTTTCAAAAGTGTACACTTCAGGAATTTTCAATCCGTCCGTAGATCTTTCATTTTTGTTGTTTTTATAGTAAAAAGCTGAACCTCCGGCGTTGATGGTGAAATCAAAGTTTTCAGATATTTTTTTCTTGTAAGTCGCCAGGACATCGTAGTTAAGGTTCCATGTTTTATTATCTTTCAAAATATAACCTCCGCTTCTCGGTGCACTATAATTGAAGTAAGAATAAGGACTCAATATTTCTGTTTTGCTGTGGTTTTCCACTAAAGATATTTTCCCTTTTACCGATAGATCCTGTGTTGCTTTATACTCTAAGCCTGTCTGTGCATTGATAATATCGGTCCGGTTCTGATTCTTGTAATACTCAGCTCCGAACCATGGGTTGTTGTACCATGCATAGTTCCAGTTGGCCTGTGCTCTTCCTTCCTTTCCGGGAATCCACATATGATTTTTCAATGCTTTTCCGTCTACATCTCCTCCCATCCAGATCAGAATAGTGTACATGTGTCCGCTTGGATTATAATCGTAGTTCGGGATATTAGGAGTAAAGGCCTGGTTGAAGTTGAATTTTGTGTCAAAGATTAATTTCTCACCAAGATGATTTTCAGAAGAAAAGTTGATTCCGTATTTCTGAAGATAAGAGTTCGGAACTCTGTCATCATAATTCATGAAATTTCCGGAGAATCTGTATACGTCTTTGTTATTTCTATAGCTGATCGCAAAATTATTATTGTTGATGACAGCGGGCTTTAAGAATGTATTTAAGTTATCATGGTATTTCCAGTCGATCGGAACTCTTTCATACCTTGATTTGTCATCATACTGAGTTCCTGTCACAGCTCCATACCACGGAACAACCTGTCCTGTTACTTTATCTCTAATTGGACTGTTCCATTGGGCAATCTGTAAGCCGGGAACGAATTTTGGTCCCCAGATCATATCTCCGTCATTCACCCCGCCATCAGCTCCGTCCCAGAATTCATATTTTCCGTGTGATCCGTTACCGTATTCAGTCTGGGTTTTCGGAAGATTGGTAAAACCACCAGTGATCATGGTATTCTGAGAAAATTCTACAGAAAAACCTTTCTTCTTAGCATTTTTTGTTGTGATTAAAACAGCTCCGTAACGACCTCTTGAACCATAGAGAGCAGAAGCGGTAGCTCCTTTCAGCACGTTGATGTTTTCAATATTGTTAGGGTCCAAATTCTGGAAAACCTCTTTTTCAACAATCACACCGTCAATCACAAAAACGAGATTGGAATTTCCTCTCAAAGTAAACTGCGGAGCCTGCTGCATTCCTGTAGGATTGGAAACATTCAGACCAGCAACCTGTCCTGAGAATAAATTCCCGATACTTGGCGTAGTAATGGTTTCAAACTGTTTCGTTCCCACTTCCTGAGTGGCATAACCAATCTTTTCTTTCTTCTTGGCAATACCTAATGCGGTAATAACAACGCCTTCAATCTGCTTTTCGTTTTGCTTTTTTAAGACAACAGAATACTGTTTTTTGGAAGAAACCTCAACGGTATAAACAGAAAAATCAGGAGCAAAAAATTCAAGAATATCTTTTGGGTTTGCAGAAATGGTGAAATTACCATTTTCATCTGTAGTAGCAGTCTTTCCTGTGTTTTTGTCGGTGATGTTCACACCGGAAACACTAGAACCGTTTTCAGATTTTACATTTCCGGAGATAGTAATTTCCTGAGCGGAAAAATAAAGGGGAAGTAAAAAAACGGCAAAAGTGGCTAGAGTTTTCTTCATTTTTTTGAAGGCAAATTTAGCAGAGTACTGTTACCTGTTCTTTAATGATGTATTAAAATAAGAATACGATTTAATATTTTTTAACATTAAAAATTAATAAATAAGTAAAATGGGAAATATTCTTTGTATAGAGACTTTTGCTTTATTTTATAGATATTAATATAAGGAGGGATGCTGGGAGAGGGAAGATGGAAGTTATTTTGGTGTTGCCAACTTCTTGAAGCCCTCAGTAATAGATTTTTGAAGAGAAACTTTTCTATAAAAACAACAGGATAGTAAAACTGTGACTTCGATAACTTCCAGCCTTCAGCTTCCCTCTTCCTTTCTATTTTTAAAACCTACTCAGAATTCCCCAGTGGATTTTAATATCATTAAACTTAAAAGGATTTCCAAACTCATTTCCGTTAGACAGCTGAAAGCTCATCAATCCGATAGGAATGAAGAAATTAAAACCAAGCCCCACACTATAGAGTTTGGGTTTTACATTCAAAGATTTATTATTGAGCTGGCCATATTGTCCAAAGACGTCAAAGAAGGCCTGATTCCCGATAAGGTATCGGTATTCCAGACTTCCATAATAGAAGAAATCGGCAGCAAGAGAGTTTTCATTAAATCCCCGCATGGAATTCCAGCCTCCGAAACGGTATAATTCATTGGCCGAGAATGCTATTTTAGAATCCATCATGGCACCTTCCGCTTTGATGTTCAGAAAGTGGTTTCCCGAAATATGATAATTGTGTTCTCCGAAAAAATAGAACTGATTTTGGTTGGCTTTGATATTATCTTTTGAGTAAGTGGTTGTCAAAAAGTCATATCCGGCATTGATCCTTGTTTTATAAAGGAAAAGGTCAATGTCAGTAGGTTCTACCATTTCAAACCATACCCCTATTCCTTTTTTGTTATAGTCTTTTCCCTGGGTGTAGAGTTCATCTATAATTGTTGAAGTTTCCAAAGTTCCTCTAAGACCTATTTTATTTCGGTTATTGATATGGTAATAAAAAGCAGGCAGGAATTTTACGTTGGCAAACGTTGAGTCCTGTCTGTAGATATTTACTTTTGTATCCATTCCGACGTTTGATTTGAACAGGTAAGGAATATCTACCCGAAGATCAAAAGTCTGCCCTTTATCCGGGTTTCTCTGCCAGTATAAATTGACGGTTTCAAAACCATTGAACATATTCCTGAAATTGACATTCATCGTTCCGTTTAAGGTAAACTTGGAGGTTTTATCATTTCCAAAACCAATCACCCCATCAAATGTATTGGTCTTTTTCTTTTCCAGAAAGAGGTAAATACTGGTGGAGTCTTTTGTGAATAAAGTTTGTGGCTGCCGTTCGAGGATCAGAAAAGGATGGCTCTGAAAGGTTTTGTTGATGGCTAAAAGGTTTTTGTCATCATAGTTTTTACCTTTGAACTCCTTTTCCATATTTTTGATGAACCTTTTGGGAACTTTTTCGTATCCCTTTACTACAAACCCGTTGATTGTTCTTTTATCATTTTTGTTGATGTCGAGTTCTACAATGGGATAGCCGTTTTTCTGCCCTTTGTATTTAGATTTGATTCTGCTGAAAGAATAGCCTTCATCAATATAAGTTTTGTTGATACTCTTCTTGGTGGAGTCTAGATTTTTAGTGAAAAAATCCTTCTGGATCTTTAATTTCTGAACAAGAGAATCCGTAAGGTTGACATATGTTTCATTGAAATTCCTGCCTTTATCGTAGAAAATTTCAGTGCTGTCGCCTTTTACTTTAACATCTTTCAGTTGGGTGAAGAAATAATTATTTTGGGCTAATGAATCCAGAAACTTTACTGCGGAAGTGGAATCTTTTACCTTTTTTCTGACTTTGGTTTCCGTATCAATCAGCCAATACTGCTTCTTCTGCGCTTGTGTAAAAACGCAGAACAGTACAAAAAATATTTTTAAAAGTAATTTCAATTTATTCTTCTGAATATGAAGGGGAATCTCTATAAAAATACAAAAGATTCTTCACTGCATTTCTGAACTACGTTCGTAGACTTTCCGTCAGTGTTCAGAATGACAATGCGCCTTATCAATCAACTAATTTTTATCCAGTTTATTATACTTCTTCATCAAATTTTCATAAGTTCCCTGTGGAAGAATCCATTTCAAAGGAACTCCGATTTTCTGCCCGAATTTACCAAAATAATAATGCGCTTTCCATTTATTTTTTGCTAAAAGTTTTTCAATGTATTCTGCGACTTCCAAAGGCTCTGTTCCGTCATTTACGTGAGAATTCATCAGCGCATATACTTTGTCAAAAACATTTTTGTAGGGCTGGGAAACCTGTGCAATCACTCTGTTGTCTGCAATATTGGTTTTAATATCTCCCAGGTGTAGAGAACATACATCAATATTCCATGGGTATACTTCATATCTCATTGCCTCTGTTACTTTATCCAGAGCAGATTTTGAAGCCGAATAAAATCCGCGGAAAGGCAAACCCATTTCACTTCCGATACTGGAAATATTAATGATTTTTCCGAATTGATGTTCGCGCATGTTC
Source organism: Chryseobacterium sp. RU33C (assembly GCF_900156015.1). Classification (NCBI taxonomy): domain Bacteria; kingdom Pseudomonadati; phylum Bacteroidota; class Flavobacteriia; order Flavobacteriales; family Weeksellaceae; genus Chryseobacterium; species Chryseobacterium sp. RU33C. Next base: position 15,822 of record NZ_FTMT01000003.1, read on the forward strand.
GGAAGAACGGCACTCATCATCTGTACAGGCCCGGCAAGATTCAGGCTGAAAAGCTTCAGAATATCTTCTTTCGTAGAATCTTCCACTGCACCTACCATTCCCATTCCGGCATTGTTGATCAGAACATCAATTTTGGGTTCTGTTTTTAAAACCTCAGCTACAGCATTTTGAACTGCAGTATTGTCTGTCACATCAGTTGGGATAGATTTGAAATACTGACTTTCCGTATGCTTTCGGCTTAGTCCATATACTTTATGTCCTTTTTTACCAAAATATTCGGCCAATGCAAACCCGATTCCTGATGAGGTTCCTGTTATAATGATGGTCATTGAATTTGTATGATTTTTAATGTTTTAATTTCTCTTCTGATACCAATGAGACATTTTTAAAGGTCTGTGTTCAAAAGTAAAATCTATTTTCAGCAAATGTAAAAAAAAGAAAAATGAACTCAGTTATTTATTATTCCTGAAATAATTTTAATGATTTCTTGATCTATTGTCCCGATTTGATAATAAAATTAAGACAAACTTAATCTCAATCCTGCATGTAATATTTGAGGAATGATTACTTTTAATTACATATGTTTCTGAAAAACAGGCGTTTAATTTTATTTTGTGGTAGATGGTACCTGAAAAAATATAAAATTTCTTAATAAAAACATAAGAAAACCTTAATGAGGCATGGAAGCAGACTGATCTAATTTTGCACCTAATCAAAAAGGAGATCATGAATGTATTTAAAATCCCTTTATCCGTAACGTATTTAACGGGAAGGGTATTACTTATTGGTGCAATATCGGCTTCACCGGTGTTCCTCGCTCAGAAAAAAGACAGCTTAAAAGAAAAATCCATCGACGAGATTGTTGTTATCGGCTATGGAACACAGAAAAAAAGTAAAGTTTCCGGAGCCGTTTCGGAGGCTTCGCTGGATAAGCTAACCTCCAGATCTTTATCCGGAGTAGGAGAAGTTCTTCAGGGGAAAGCTCCCGGAGTAACTGTAGTGAACGAAGGTGGAGATCCCAACGGAGCACCTAAGGTCAATATTCGTGGTCTGGGAGGAATCAATGGAGAAACACCTTTGTATGTGGTGGATGGAGTGGTTTTCAACGGAACACCATCTATCAATCCAAATGATATTCAGGATATTTCTGTACTGAAAGATGCTTCTGCAGCCATTTATGGAGCAAGATCTTCCGGTGGGGTTATTCTTATTACCACTAAGAAAGGCAAAAAAGGAAACCTTACCGTAGATTTTGATGTTAAATATGGAGTAAACCAGGCTTGGAGATTGAAAGAATCCCTGAATGCGGCAGAATTTCAGGACGTGATGTACAAAGCCTACGAAAATGCAGGGAAATTGGGAAGCTTACCGATGGCTTTTAATCCTAATCAATATCCGGACGGAAGAATTACCAGAACAGACTGGATGAAAGAAATTTTCAGAACGGGAACCATTCAGGAATACAATGTAAATCTGAGCGGAGGAAGTGAAAAATCCAGATATTTTGTGGGTATGAACCACAGAAGTCTTGAGGGGATCTTACTCAATACTCAGGCAAAACGATACAATTTCAGAGTCAATTCTGAACATAAAGTAAAAGACTGGCTGACGATCGGAGAAAATATGTATTATAATTACTCAGACGGCAATACAGCTGATACCAAAAGTGGATATACAGGTGCTTTGGTGGCGGCTATGTACTATCCGCCCAATGTTCCGGTATATACACCCAGCGGTGCTTTTTCAGGACTGCCAATTGATGTGGCAGGTGGATATGGAGATATGATTAACCCGGTAGCTTATCTTAAAAGGATCAGCATCAGAAATCCTACCCACGAGATTTTAATTAATCCTTATGCTGAAATTACAGTGGCAAAAAATTTAAAATTCCGTTCCAATTTTTCACAGACTTTTAAATTGGGTACTGTAAAAAACTTTACCTACAGAGTTTTGGAAGTAGGGAAAATTTTTGATACCAATAATTTAGAATACCAGTCCAATAATTCATCTACAGCACTTGCAGAGCAGTTGTTGACTTATAAAATTTCAGCGGGACAGCATAATTTTGATTTCCTTGGAGGTTTTACATTCCAGAAAACAATTGATGATGGGTTTGTGGCAAAATCGTATGACTTCAGAAGTGAAGCTGAGGTTTTCCAACACCTTCAGAATGCTGCAGATACCAATAAAGATGTTTCCAGTTACAGATTCAAACAGTCTTTGGTTTCTTATCTGGCGAGAGTAAACTACGATTATGCGGGGAAGTATATTGTAAGTTTATTGGGAAGACGTGATGGTTCTTCACTCGTAGCAAAACAAAACAGATTTGCGAATTACTATGCGGTTTCCGGTGCATGGGTAGTTTCGAAAGAAAATTTCATGCAGGATATTTCTTGGCTTTCCAGTCTGAAATTAAGAGGAAGTTATGGTATTTTGGGTAACCTTGGAGGGATTTCACCACAGGCTGTAAATCCTTTGATGACCAGAGACAATAATATTATTTTCGGTCAGGATCCTTCTCAGAATATTGCGTATTATGCTACCACACGTCCGAACCCGGATCTGAAATGGGGAAAATCTGAGCAGACCAACTTTGGAGTGGATGCTTCATTCCTTCACAACAGTCTTTCTTTACAGTTCGATTATTTTGTGAAGAATTCTAAAGATCAGATCTTCAATGTAAGCTTACCCAGTACGGCAACGTATAATAATCAGTATGTGAATGCAGGATTATTTCAGGATAAGGGATACGAATTAGGGATCAATTACAACAAAATAGTTTCCGATGACTTTACTTTCTCAGTGGGAGCTACGATGAGTCAACTTAAAAATACGGTGAAGCAGCTTGCCAATGTAGATGAGATCTTTATCAATGACAATGGAGTAAGAGGCGTATTGAAACCAACCCGCGTAAAAGTAGGTGATCCTCTGTATTCTTTCTATGGTTATAAGACAGGAGGAATTTTCCAGAGTCAGGAAGAAATCAACAATTATAAAGATGCCAACGGAAATCTTATCCAGCCCAATGCCAAGCCGGGAGATATTAAATTCCTCAAAAAAGAAGGAAATACCGGAGTGCTTAATAATAATGACTTTGTCAATCTTGGAAGTCCATACCCTAAATTCTCCTATGGCTTTTCATACAACATGACCTGGAAAAACTTTGATCTGAATCTATTCTTCCAGGGTGTTTACGGAAATAAAATATTCAACGGGATGAAATTTATTTCTTTGAATCCGGGCGGAACGGGACAAAACTATAATATGGACAGAGATATCCTGAATGCATGGACACCTCAGAATACCAATACTGATATTCCAAGACTGGTACACGGCGACCCAAGCGGAAACTATTCCAAAGTATCAGATTTCTATGTGGAAGACGGATCTTATTTAAGACTGAAGAACCTTACCATCGGGTATTCATTACCAAAAGAATTGTACAGAAAGCTGGATGTAAACAAAGTGAGAATTTATATGACCTCCAACAACCTGTTTACCATAACGAAATATACAGGATTCGATCCTGAAGTAGGAATGAACTCTTACGGAGTTGATACCGGAAGATATCCTCAGGCACGCTCATTCATCTTTGGAATAGAGGTCGGATTATAATTTTTAACCAACAAAAAGTAAAAGAAATGAAATTTTTCAATAAAATATTGTTAGTATCAGGAATATCAGTAATGCTTCTTTCATGTACAGGAGAACTTGATGTTCAGCCGGAAGGAACCCCTACAGAAGCCAGTTTCTGGAAAACAGAAAATGATCTTATTACCGGAGCAAATGCCATGTACAAGCCTTTATTCGATGGTGAATTTTATGGAAGAGGCCTTTTCTGGTTTATCAATGCCAGTGATGATATGGTAACCGGAAGAGCAAAAAGTGAGGCGGATAACGCCAAAAACTTCAGCAGCAATTACATCGCAGCAGGTGATCTTGAAACCCAGTGGAACAAAAGATACAACGTGATCGGAGTGGCCAACCGTGTGATCCGTAACGTTGATAATATTCAGACTTCGCAGGCTATTAAGAATAAATATCTTGGAGAAGCCCTTTTCATGAGCAGCAGAATGTATTTTGAGCTTGCTTATTCTTACGGAAACGAAAAAGCAGGAATCCCTATTATTGACCGCTCAAAAGATCCGGATCCCAACCCGATTCCAAGAGCTGCCAACGTAATGGAAAACTACACTTACATTGTGAATGACCTTAAAAGAGCAGCAGAATTATTACCTACTCAGGCAGAACTTCCTGCAAAAGACTATGGAAGACCTCATAAGGCCGCAGCATGGGCATTGTTGGCCAAAGTATATTTGTTTATGAAAGACTGGAAGAATGCAGAATTCTGGGCCAACGAAGTAATGACTAAAGGAAACAGAGCTTTGTTGAGTAATTTTTCAGATGTTTTCAAGGCTGAAAATAACTACAGCTCAGAATATATCTGGTCAATCCCCGGAACTCCGAAGTTTACAGCGTGGGGAAGTATTCTTCCGGGGGTAATGCTTGAAAACAAAGGATGGGGAGAATATAATGGATGGGGATATTTCCAGCCAACGAAAGAGTTATTTGATGAATATGAAGCAGGAGACCTTAGAAGAAGTACTACCATTCTTAAAATAGGAGACAAATTTACCTTTAACGGAAAAGAAAGAACATACGCTTCTTCCAATTCCCTTACCGGATACCAGTTTAATAAATATATGGATGCCTTCAAATATCAGCTGAACAGCGGTCATGTAAGTTCCAACGGAGATTATCCGTGTACAGATCTTGCTGTTCCCATTATGCGTTACGCTGAGGTGATCCTGATCAAAGCAGAAGCTTTATTGATGCAGGGAAAATCTGCAGATCAGGAAATCAATATGATCAGAATGCGTGCAGGTTTATCAGCTAAAAACGGATGTACATTGGCAGATCTGAAACATGAAAGACGTTGCGAACTGGCAGGTGAATGGGCAGACAGACACAGAGACCTTGTACGTTGGGGAGATGCACAGGCAGCTTATGCGAAGCCTCTTCACGGTATCAATGGACAGGTAGTCTGGGCAGCAAGAAACTTTAATCCGGCTGTGCATAATGTTTGGGCAGTTCCACAGGTTGAAATTGTAAACAGTCACGGAATCATTAAACAAAATGAAGGCTGGTAAAATTTAATCTTTATCTACAAGTCGCTATATCATTGCAGAACATTCTGTGATGATATAGTTTTTTCAAAGGAGTAGGGATAGACCGTTTTATGCCACCTATAAAATAATAACGATAAACAAATGAAACTATCAAAAATATTAGCTGTACTGGCACTGGCTGTTTTTTCAGAAAACCAGGCGCAGAATTATTTAAAATATAATGTTGGGAATGCCCATTCGCATAATGATTATATGCAGGAGATTCCCTTTTGGCAGGCTTATTATGCTAACTTCGGTTCCATCGAGGCAGATGTTTTTCTGGTAAAAGGCCAGCTTTGGGTTGCACATACCGAAAAAGAACTTTCGGCAGACAGAACACTGGAAAATCTTTATCTCGATAATATTTCAAAACAGATTAAACTTAACAAAGGAAATATTTATCCTGATACTGGTAAAAAGCTTCAGCTGCTGATTGATATTAAGCAGGATTATAAAACATCATTGGCTGTTTTGGTCAGTACATTAAAGAAATATCCGGAGATCACGGGAAATCCCGGAATTAAAATTGTCATTACTGGCGGAAAGCCTCAACCGTCAGAGTTTAATAATTATCCGAACTATCTTTATTTTGATGGAGATCTTGACAAAAACTATTCTGCAGATCAGTTGAAAAGAATAGGAATGTTCAGTGCAGACCTTCCGGGGTTGGTAAAATGGAATGGAAAAGGAATTCCAAGGGATGAAGAAACGCAAAAAATCAAAACTGCAGTAGACAAAGCTCATGTTCAGCAGAAGCCGGTTCGTTTTTATGGAGCGCCGGATTTTCCTAATGCATGGGTAAATCTGATGGATTTAGGGGTGGATTATATCAATACCGATCATATTCCGGATCTTAAAAAATTCATGAATAGTATTCCGAAAAACTTTTATAAGAATACAAAAGAATACGCCACTTATACGCCAACTTATCAATCAGATGGTGTGGAGAAAAAAGTAAAGAATGTGATTCTTCTTATTCCGGACGGAACTTCTTTACCACAATATTATGCTGCTTTCACAGCCAATAAAGGAAAGCTGAATGTTTTCAACATGAAATCCACCGGACTTTCCAAAACCAATTCATCCAATGCTTATATTACGGATTCGGCACCGGGTTCTACAGCATTTGCAACCGGTGTGAAAACCAAAAATACGTTTGTAGGCGTTGACAATATGGGAAAAGCACTCGCACAAATTCCTGATATCATCGCTGAAAAAGGAATGGTTTCCGGATTGATTTCCACAGGAGATGTTACAGATGCTACGCCTGCAGATTTCTATGCCCATTCGGACAACAGAAACAGTTCAGAACCTATTCTGAAAGATTTCGTTGCTTCAAAAACTAAAATACTGATCGGCGGTCCTACAAGCGGATTGTCTCAGGAAAATCTACAGAAATTCAAAGAAGCAAAAATAGATTTGTATCAGGATTTGAAATCAGTAAAGGAAATTAATAACCGTACCCTGGTTATTGATCCTCTGGCTTCACAAAGAGTAATCAGTGGAAGAGGAAACTGGCTGGCTGATGCTTTTGATCTTACCTTAAATGATTTAAAGAATAATAAAAAGGGATTCTTTATGATGATTGAAGCTTCCCAGACGGATGGCGGAGGCCACAGCAATAATATTGAACAGCTTATTACAGAATTACTGGACTTCGATCATGTTGTAGGGAAGGCGATGAAATTTGCTGATGAGAATAAAGAAACTTTAGTAATTGTGGTGGGAGATCATGAAACAGGAGGATTAACACTTTTGGACGGAAGTCTCAAAGAGGGTTGGATATTCGGGAACTTCAGTACGAATGATCACACCTCTATTCCGTCAAGTGTATTTGCGTACGGACCGAATTCAAAAGAGTTCACAGGACTGTTCGAAAATACTGAGATCTTTAGCAAAATACTGGGAGCTTACGGAATCCAGAAATAGCTTTTAATTTATAGTTTTACTTTTACAAAGAGAGGCTGCTTCATTTTTGGAGCGGCCTTTTTTTTTCAAAAAAGGCCGCCTCTCTTTCTAAGGCGGCCTTTGAATAAATCTAACAAATAACAATTTAGAAATTGGTGTTAACGATCAATTGGGAAAGTTCAGCATTCACAAAATCAATCGGCATTATTCCGAAAGATCCGTGAGTATTGGATTGGAAGAATGTTTTAAGCCTTGGATTGATATTGTTGGATACGGTAGGAATACTTGGGATTCCAAAAATTCCAGGTTTATAACCGCTCGTGAAATTTACAAAAAGTTTACCATTCGTATCATTTTTTGCTTCATTAAGCAGGCTTGAAATTCCGTTCCACTTATCATCATTATTGGTCACCTTGTAGTAATCCTGAACCTTCAGCTGTACGCCCGAATTGTTGATGTCAAAAGTGGTATTATCCGCCCATGGTGAAGCGTTGATTCCCTTAGTTGTTCCCGAAGAGAATCTTCTTAGTAATTTGATCTTTCCTCTTACAGCGCCCAGCGTAGGAATGTTTGCTCCAAGATCCCATTTAGAAGGATTTTTCTGTACATAAGAATCAAAAGTCTGTTCAAAACTTCTGGTGGTATTGGAAGCATCATATTCTTCTTTTACAGACATGATGATTGTTTCTGATGGATGGCTGTTAAGGAACGCATAGCACGCATTAAGCACATCATCAAAATTCAGATTTTGGTAAATCGCTCCGTGATGAATGGTGAAAGCATTGTCAATATGTCTGCAGCGTATATCCAGAAAACGGACTCCGGCATTCAGTTGTTCAGCAATGCTGAGGTCTTGAGTTTTAGCCGTACCTGATATAACAGGAGCATCTACACGTGCTCCTGAATCATGAGTTCCGGGAATTGAGATTTTTGAAATAGAAATATTATCCTGAAGACCAGACATCCAGTTGTTCATGGAAACAGGCAATAATGAAGCTTTACCCATTGTTTTTGCTAAAGAAGTTAAACTGTTTTCATTAGAGTCTCTTTCCATAAGACTGTCATTGGAACAGGAAAAAAAGATAGATGCAGTAACCACCCCAAGTGTGATAGCTGTCATACGTTTCATGCTTTGTTTGAACATAGTTTTTTTATTTTTTAAGGTAGCTTAAAAATAAGAATATATCAAAGCATAAGGAGTTAATTTAACTTTAAGAGATAATTAAGTTGGTATAAAGTCCGGGAGCTTGAAGCTGGAAGAAGTAAATTTGAAAACTGATTTTTCTTAACTCAAAGTTTATTTTTAGTTTCGGAAATATCGAGTAAGCAAAGATGAAATCAATGAATTTGATTTTTTCTAAGCTGATGTATAAAAGAAAGCTTCATAACCGACATATGTCGGCCTCTTTGCCCACTTTACTATAACATTAGAATTAATTTTACTTTGCATTAAAGAAATGTAGCTATAAAAAATCATAATAAATGAGTGTTGAAGCTCACTGTCAAACAGTAACATCCAGTATCCAGCTTCAATCTTCCATCCTAAAAAACAAAATCCTCTTTCAGTCCGGGAATTTTGAAGTTGTGATCTCCGATAAAGAAATCATTCATTTTAATAAGAGCCGGGAATTTATAAGTAAACTCTTTGTGTAAGTTTTCGGGTACTTTAGTTTCAGCATCACAGGAAGAATATTCTCTGTCAATAATCACCTTGCCTGTAGAAAAATTGATTTCGTTTGTAAAGCTGAAATCACAGGTATCTTCAAAATGATCGTGTAAACCTATCAGATAAAAATCTCCGTTCTGAAATCTGAAGGTATGTTTATATTGCTGGGTATGCCTTGAGTTGGTAAAAAATAGCTGTTCAATAATAAGACCGTTATTTTTTATATTGATTGTAAGAGTATTATCTGAAGGATAAAACCCGAATCCGCTTGAAAAAATAATGGCAGAATTTTCTTTCCATACTTTTAGACCGCTGTTTTCCTTTTTCAGAATATAAAAAATCCTTTTATAGTCACTTGTACCTTCCGGGTTTTGTGTGTCTGATGCTTTTATATTGGTGTCAAAAACCAATACTACTTCATCTTTTCCATCTTTGTCAAGATCCCCTTTGGTTTCTGCTATTTGGATGTATCCTTTCGGAACCGAAAAGGCTTTCAGATTCTGGGCAGATAAGCCTGAAACAGATAAAACAAACAAAAAGGAAAAGAAATGTTTCATGGTTATGATATAAAATTAAAATGTGGTCATCCGAAAACAGCAATTATTTTCAAATGACCACATTTTATAATATTAATTAATGAGCCAATATGCTTTCAAGATCTTTCCAGAACATTGGATAAGACTTTTCTACTACATCTTCATCTTCAATATTGAGTTCTTTAATAAGGCAGAACGGAGCAAAACTCATCGCCATTCTATGATCCTGATACGTTTTGATTGAAATATCATCTTGTGGCTCTCCGAAACGGATGGACTGAATGGTTAAATCTGTAATTTCTGTTTCAGTACCCAGCTTTTTAAGCTCATTATATAAAGCCAGAAGCCTGTCGGTTTCCTTTACTCTTAAGGTCCCCAGTCCGGAAATCTCAAAAGGAATTTCTAAAGTGGCTGCTGTTACACAAAGGGTTTGTGCGATATCCGGGCAGTTGTTCATATCCAGAATAATTTTATCCGGGAAAGAAAAATCAGGCAGAGGTTCAAGTGTTAGTTGATGCTCATCTTCAGAAAATGTTGTTTTAATCCCGAAAAACTTTTCATAGATATCAGCAATGGCGGAATCTCCCTGCGTAGACTCTTTATAAAAACTCTTCAGGTGAATCGTCTTTCTTCCTAACGCACAGATGGAGTAGAAGTAAGAAGCCGAACTCCAGTCGCTTTCCACTTCATAATGTACCACCTCAGAATTGTCAGGATTAAAAGGTTTTACTTTGATGGTATTTCCTTCAAAACTGCTTTGAATGCCAAATCTGGTCAGAATATCAAGGGTCATTTCAATATATGATCTTGAAGTAACATCGCCCACAAGATTAATGACCAAACCATTTTCTAGCTTTCCTGCAATAAGAAGGAGTGATGTGATAAACTGGCTTGATATATTCGCCGGAACATTCACAGAAGTCTCAGTAATCTTTCTTCCTGTAATTTTTAAAGGGGGAAAACCTTCATTTTCCATATATTCAATTTCCACTCCAAGATCCCTTAAAGCACTTACCAGATTTTTGATAGGTCTTTCCTTCATTCTTCCCGAACCTGTAAGAATAGTTGTTTTTCCTTCCTGAATAGAATAATAAGAAGTAAGAAAACGCATTGCTGTTCCTGCATGATGGATGTCTACCACATCAGTATTTTCAGATAAAGCTTTTTTCAGCAACTGAGTATCCTGGGAATTGGATAGATTCCCGATTTTTATATTGCTAAACAGACTTTCCAGAATCAATAAACGATTCGAAATACTTTTCGAACCGCTGATCTGTACTGTTGTATCACCTAATAATTTTGATTTTTCTAGCTTCATTATGATCTACATTATCTTTAAAATGATGAGTTATAAATGCATGTATTATTTATAACTCATCATTTATCATTATTTCAATTTTTCGTTGTTCTGATGCCGGTCTTTATCACGGTCAGTTTTAATTTTCATTTTTTTGTCGAAAGCGTCCTGTAGGTTGACTCCGGTTTGATTGGCTAAACATAATGTTACGAAAAGCACATCTGCCAGTTCTTCACCAAGATCTTTAGTCTTGTCACTTTCCTTTTCGCTTTGTTCACCATATCTTCGGGCAATGATTCTTGCTACTTCGCCTACTTCCTCTGTCAGCATCGCCATATTGGTAAGTTCATTAAAGTACCTTACCCCAATGGTCTTGATCCATTCATCCACCTGCTGTTGTAACTGCGTAATTTCCATTATTGATAAGCTCCTAAAGTTGGGTTGGTAGTTCTGGAAACATTCACAATATCAAAAGGTACCGTTGCTGCAACAGCCGCATTTCCTTTTCCAAGGGCTGGAGAACCTGGTTTTACCCTTAAATTCATTTTAGCCATAAAATAATTGACAAACTGAGGCTCTGCATTTTTTACCGTTTGTATCACATTCGGATTGTTCTCAAAAGTGAAACCTGCTCCGGTGGCACTGGTATATTTGATTAATGAGTTTTGAAGTAAAAATTCAAACTGCTGTCCCGGAGTTTGTTCAAAATGAACAGCATCATCCCTGTCAGAATATATAATACTATTTTTGATGTCAAGCTGCTGCAAAGCACCTTGTTGCGTCTGCCCGGCATCATTTTTCCATTCATTGGCGGCAAAAATTCCTGCTCTGTCGAAAGAACTCATGGTCTTGGAGTAATTCGCAATCGTAGCATGAGTATAGCTATGTTTTCCACCCAGGAAAATCCCTACACAGGATAAACCGCAGTTGTTCATTACAAGATTGTTGGCATTTACTGTAGAACCTACAGCATAAATTCCATATTCAAAGAAAGTATGGATGAAGGAATTGGTGATGGTAGCATTGGTCTGCTTCATATCCAGTCCTCTTGTGCCTCCGAAAAGTCTTGCATGGTTCATCTTAAGGGTGGAATTGGCTTCCATTTTAATAGAATTCCAGTTTTTAGGAATCGTATCATAATAAGGGTCATTTCTGTCACCACGAAGAATAACCTGATCTGCCTGAGTACCGTTGATATTTAAAAACGCTCCCGAAGAAACTTTCATTCCACTGTTTTTATGGAAGTACACTTTAGTTCCGGCATTGATATCAAGAGTTACATTGGGATTGATAGTCAGATTTCCATAGATGATCTTCGCTTTATTGTTATTCCATGTGGTGGAATTGGTAATCACATTCGGATTGCCTGGTGTCTGGATGAAAAATTCAGCATCCTGAACCACAGAAAATAAAGTCACATGCTGTTGTCCGCCAGGGCTGGTGAAAAGAACTTTGTCTTCTGCAATCGCTTCCGGTCCTGTAGCTTCCGGAGCAATTTCAACAAAAATATAAAGGCTGTCTTTCTTTCTTAAAGGAACATTTTTAAAATCATATCCCGGTTTTCCATCTACATTGATTCTATATAATGAAGCAGCTCCTTTTTCAAGGTTCACTCTTGGGATCATAATGTCCTTATCTTCATTGTTATATACTTTCACAACATAAGTTTCTGAACGTACCTGATGATATACCGTATCACAGAATACTGTATCTCTTGAGAAACGAAGTTCCTGTGTAGGACTGTCAAACGTTATGTCATCTTTATTACATGATACTGCTACAAGTAACATCCAGAAGGAAAAAGCCAGTAATAATTTGAATTTCATTGAAATTAAAGTTTAAGTAAGTTCCAAATTTAACGAAAATACTTTGAATTTCTTATCAATAAAAAAATATTGAATTCAGTATTTGGAAATTTAAAAAAATGTTGTATTTTTGCAACCTAAAATTTAGCAGAGAAATATCCATTACTATTTCGAAAGCAAACTTAATTTTTTTAAAAATAGTATTATGAAAAACGGAATCCACCCAGAAAATTATAGACTTGTTGTTTTCAAAGATATGAGTAACGACGAGGTGTTTCTTTGCAAGTCTACTGCAGAAACAAAAGACACTATCGAGTACGAAGGACAAGAGTATCCTCTAATCAAAATGGAAATCTCTTCAACTTCTCACCCTTTCTACACTGGTAAAGTAAAACTAGTTGACACTGCAGGTAGAGTTGATAAGTTCATGAACAAATACAAAAAATTCGCTAAATAATTTTTTGTACTTAAAAATATTAAAGTCTTCCAATTTTTGGGAGACTTTTTTTATTGTAAATTTGTTAACCTTGAATTTTAAACCTTAAACTTTAAAACTGAATGATGCAGTTAGTATTTTCAGACGCACAATATTGGGAAGATTTTCTTCCACTTACTTTTACACGTCCGGTCGCGGCTATGCGATGTGGAATTCTTACATTTTCTGAAAGATGGCAGAAAATCCTAGAAAACACAGAAGTAACTTACTTCACAGAAATGTATCTTCAGGATAAATTTAAGAGTCCGGAAGAGGAAGAAAGCCTTTTTCTGGTTCCGAATTTCCTGCCGACAGAAACCGTAATTCAACAGATTAAAGACCTTAAGCAAGGAGAAGCACTGGTGTATGAAGACGAATTGATTGCTGCAAAAATCAATATGAAAGGTTTTTCCCTGAATCAGATTGAAAAAATGACAGATATTAAGGAGGAACTTATTTTCTTCAAAAGACCGAAAGATCTGTTTACCTATAATCATCACGCAATTGATTTTGACTTTGATCTGCTTACCAAAGGAAGAACTTCACAGGAATTATCTTCAACAAATGGATTCTTAGGAGATAAAAAAGATCTGTTTATTGAAGAAGGCGCTTATGTTGAATTCTCTACTATCAATACAAAAACGGGTAAGATTTATATCGGTAAAAATACTGAGGTTATGGAAGGTTGCCATCTTCGCGGGCCAATTGCGCTTTGTGATGATTCTAAATTTAATCTTGGTGCTAAAATTTATGGAGCTACCACAATCGGTCCTCACTGTAAAGTAGGTGGAGAAGTGAATAATATCATTATCTTCGGATATTCCAGTAAAGGGCACGAAGGTTTTGTAGGAAACTCTGTGATTGGGGAGTGGTGTAATTTTGGAGCAGATACCAATTCTTCAAACATGAAAAATAATTATGGAAACGTTAAATTCTGGAATTACAGAACCAAAACTTTTGAAGATACAGGATTACAGTTTGCGGGATTGATTGTTGGTGATCATTCCAAAACGGCTATCAATACCCAATTGAATACAGGAACGGTAATTGGTGTTGCTTCCAATATCTTCAAACCAGGTTTTCCACCTAACCTTGTGGAAAACTTTTCATGGGGTGGACTGAAAGATGATGAAAGATTCAAACTTGATAAAGTATACGAAGTAGCAGAAAGAGCCATGGCGAGAAGAAAAGTAGCGTTAACAGAAGAAGATAAAGCGATTCTGAAACATATTTTTGATACGTATTAATTCGATTATAATAAAAACTTCAAATTTTTTTGAAGTTTTTTTATTTTTGATGTAATAGATAAGTAATGGCAATTGTCTTACCTATAAGAAACAAAACTCATGACCCAAGAAACTTTCAAGAATACGGTGTTTATTCTCAAAGACGAGATGTATCGTTTTGCGAAGCGGTTTGTCATGAGCAGTGATGAAGCGGAAGATGTAGTACAGGATCTCATGATGAAGTTTTGGCAGAAGAGGGATGAGCTTGAGCAATTCGGGAATTTTAAATCCTATGCGCTGAAGTCGGTCCGGAACGAATGCCTGAACCGTCTGAAGCATCACGATGTAAAAATCGGCTTTGCGGATATGCAGCTTCATCGCTCGGAGCTTTACAGTATGGAAGTTGATAACCTTAAGGAACATATTGTAGGATTTATCAATCAGCTCCCTGAAAAACAGAAGATGGTCATCCACTTGAAAGATGTAGAAGAATATGATGTTTCCGAAATTTCTGAAATGCTGGAAATGGAGGAAAATGCAGTAAGGGTAAACCTGATGCGTGCGAGACAAAAAGTAAAAGAACAAATCTCACAACTGATGAGCTATGAAAAAAGATCAATTACAAGATAAATACAACGAAGTCTTCCGGGAAATTAAGGAAGAAAAAATGGACTGGAGTTTTGAAGACTTTCTTCAGACTGCAGAAGGTGCGGAGCCTGAACAGAATACAGCACCTGTTATTCCATTGGAAGAACAGAAAAAGCCCTCCTTTCCCAAATGGTTCTGGATGGCCGCCGGTGTAATATTGATTTTCGGGATCGGTTTATTTCTCAACTCTAATAATTCCGGTACAGCAGATGTACAGGACAGGGAAAAACTGGTAAAAGACGAGATCTTAAAACAGAAGTCCGGGTTCATTGAAGAAAACAGCGATCATCAGGAACAGGTTGCCGTGAATCACACAGACTCTATTTCCGGAGTGAAAAAAGATTCTGTTTTTCAGGATAACCAGGTGGCAGAAAAAGATGTTATGGACGAAATTCTACCCAAAAGAGGAAGACTTAAAAAGGAAAGAAAACCCAGATATGTAGATAATTCTTCCTTCCCGAATAAAAATACAAATGATTCTGCTTCTGCATACAATGACTCATATGTCATTGTAAACGGTAAGAGAATCAGCAGTGAAAAAGAAGCCCTGGATGTTACCAGATATTCCTTTATGAAATTAGGAAACGAGTTTAAAAAAACAGTAGCATCTTCCCAAAAAAATGAAAATCTTGACAGCGAATACTAAAAATCAGAACAATCCCATGAAAAAAATATTTTTTATAATAGCCATAATGCTAAGCAGCTTTGCAACTTATTCTGCACAGACTGAGAAATTGGACAAGCTTTTTCAGGATTTTGAAAAAAATGGAAGAGTAACCTCTATCAATATCAAAAAACCGATGTTCAAGCTATTGAATACCATTGATGTTGATGATGCCTATATCGGAAAGATAAAACCTATACTGAACGATGTAGAGGGACTTAAAATTCTGATTATTCCTAAAATTACTTTCCCGGATCGTTTAAAAGATGAAAATCTTGCCAATATAAAAATGAATGAAGATAAGACAGAAAGAGTGAACAAAGCTTTAAAGTCTCTTAACTTCAATGAACTGATGTCCATGAGCAGTGACGGTACTTCCATGAAATTTCTGGCTGAAGAAGAAAAAGATAACTATCTGGAGAATCTGGTGTTCAATGTAGATTCCAAAGAAGAAAATATCATTTTTATTCTCAATGGAAAAATGAAACTGTCGGATGTTAATAAAATCATTAATTCAGCTGAAACAACCACTTCTTCAGTGACAAGTTCGGTAAGAAATGACCTTACCTCAGGGAATACATCTTCTTATTTGAATGGTGATAACAGAAATGTAGGTGAATTCTCAAAAATAGATGCCAGCGTTGGGGTAAATGTTACCTTCAAACAGGAAAATACAAGAAGTGTAAAAGTAATCGCTGATGCGGATAAGCTTCAATACGTTATCACTAAAGTAGAAAACGGAGTGTTGAGAATATATGTAGACAATAAAGGCGTTCGAAATCTGAGATTTAAAAACCTGAACGTTAACGTTTCTGCTCCTAGAATTGACGCTATAAAAACATCATCAGGCAGTGTATTTACAGCAGTAAATCCAGTTACAGAAAAAAATATGGCAATTGAAGCAGAATCTGGTTCTGTTATTAAAGGAACTTTCAATGTGGATCAGACAGCTGCAGTGGCCGTGAGTTCAGGTTCTGTACTGGATGTGGATATTAAAACACCCAACCTGGCATTGGATATTTCCAGTGGTGCAAGCATTAGCTTATCAGGAGAAGCTGCTTCTGCGGTGATTGATATAAGCAGTGGAGCATCCTGTAAAGCGGATGATCTTAAGATCGGTACAGCAGTAGTAGAATCTACTTCAGGAGCAAGTCTTTCCTTACTTGTTACAGACAAGTTGAAAGTAAGTGTTTCTTCAGGAGCTGATGTAAAACTGAGAGGAAACCCTGAGTTGGATGCCAAAGTGGACAAAATTTCGGGAGGCAGCTTAAGACAAATCAAATAAAAAACTAACCTATGAAGACTCTTAAACACATTTTTCTCACTATTCTGGCAATAGGATTGTTTCAGTCATGTATTGTTTCAGAAAAACCGAATATAGATTTTTTCCAGAATTCAAAATATGATTTCAAGGGAGCGCAGTTTGCAAGTATTAATGTACCCATGGTTTTGGCTAAATCTTATATTAAGAAAGCTCTGAGAGAAGAAGGGGAAAGCGATGAGACCATAGAACTGGTTAAAAAAGCTTCTAAAATAAAGGTTCTTACTGTAACCAATGGGAATGAGAAAATGCTAAATGATTACGCTCAGTTTTTGAATCATAATCATTATGAAGAGTGGGCCAGCATAAAACATGATGGAGATGATATCAACATTAAGGTAAAACAGGATGGAGAGATTATAAAAAATATGCTGATCACCGTAGGTTCTAAGAAAAATGAAATAGTATTCTTAGATGTGAAAGGAAACTTTACCGCCAATGATATCTCAAAAATGATTAATTCTTTTTCCGGTAAATAATCATACCCCCTCAAATATTCGCAGCATGGAAAAATTAATAAGAGAAGTCCGAATCCTTAAAATCTATGCAGTTGTACTTACCGTACTATGTGCCATGTTTTTCTTTCTCGCCTTTAAAAATCAGTCTTCCAACGAACGTTTTAAAGAAATAGATGTGGAACGTATCAATATTGTTGAAAAAGACGGAACGTTAAAGATGGTCATCAGCAATAAAGAACGTCAGCACCCCGGTTTGGTGAACCATAAAGAGATGAATCCACGGGAGAGAGAAGCGGGACTTATTTTTTTCAACTCCATGGGAGACGAATGCGGAGGTCTTGTGTATGATGGCAATGAAAAGGAATCCGGGATGGCATATTCCGTGGATCAGAGAAATACAGATCAGATTATGCAGCTGCAATATTCTGAATCAGCGGGTAAGGATAAAAAGAGAGTATATGGATTGAAACTTTGGGACCGGCCTGATGATTTTCCTATGGAGTATCTTATTAAAGCAGCTGATTCCATCAAGAAACTGAACAATCCGGAAACCTCCAGAAAAGCATTTGTACAATTGAAGGAGAAAGGTAGGTTAGGAAGTGAGCGTTTCTTCGCAGGCAAGACAGCCAATGGTGATGTAGGAATCTTTATCCGTGATACCAATGGGAAAGTAAGATTAAAATTATACATTGATAAAAATAATCAGACCCACATTGAAAATATCGATGAAAATGGAAACCTGGTGAAATAGACCTTTGATTTTCCTATTTAACATATAATAAAGTAGTTTCATACTCATTCAATTATTTTGTACCGTAACCGTTCCGACAAAAGAACGGTTTTTTGATTTAAGTTATTGATTATTAATTTTTATTTAAACTATTAAAAAGGATTTTCATATCTCACTAAAATAACCTAATTTTGCAAAGAAAGTAAAGATGTCTATTCATAACAAAATTGTAGAGACAGCCATCACTTTCGATGACGTTCTTCTAGTCCCTTCTTATTCAGAAGTTTTACCTAACCAGGTTTCATTAAAATCAAGACTTACCGACAAAATCACGCTGAATGTTCCGATAGTTTCCGCTGCGATGGACACTGTTACTGAAGCTGATCTGGCCATTGCTTTAGCAAGAGTTGGAGGTTTAGGATTTATCCATAAAAACATGACAATCGCTGAGCAGGCAGCTCAGGTAAACCGTGTAAAACGTTCCGAAAACGGAATGATCTCTGATCCGGTAACTCTATCTAAAGATCATACCTTAGGTGAAGCTAGAGATCTTATGTCAAGATATAAGATTTCAGGTCTTCCTGTGGTAGATCCTGATAATATCCTTATTGGAATTATTACCAACAGAGATGTAAAATATCAGGAAAATCTTGATATGAAAGTGGAAGAGATCATGACCAAAGAAAATCTGATCACTTCAGACAAAGATACCAATCTTGAAAAAGCAAAAGAAATCCTTCTTAAGAACAGAGTTGAAAAACTTCCTATCGTAGATAAAGACAATAAACTTGTAGGTTTAATTACCATCAAGGATATCGATAATCAGTTGGAGTATCCTAATGCTAATAAAGATGAAAATGGCCGTCTTATCGTAGGAGCAGGAGTAGGCGTAGGAGAAGATACGTTAACGAGAATTGAGGCTTTAGTACAGGCAGGAGTTGATATCGTAGCGATTGATTCTGCACATGGTCATTCTAAAGGAGTTTTAGATAAAATTTCAGAGATCAGAAAAGCATATCCTAACCTTGATATTGTAGGAGGAAACATTGTAACCGCAGATGCCGCAAAAGATCTTATTGCAGCAGGAGCAAATGTATTGAAAGTAGGAGTGGGGCCAGGATCTATCTGTACCACCAGAGTAGTGGCCGGAGTAGGAGTTCCTCAGCTATCTGCCATCTATAATGTTTACGAATATGCTAAGTCTAAAAATGTAGCAGTAATTGGCGACGGTGGTATCAAGCTTTCCGGAGATATTGTAAAAGCTATCGCTAGCGGTGCAGGTGCTGTAATGTTAGGTTCACTTTTAGCAGGTACAGATGAGGCTCCGGGAGAAGAAATTATCTTCCAGGGAAGAAAATTCAAATCTTATCAGGGAATGGGAAGTCTTTCAGCAATGAAGAGAGGTGGTAAAGAAAGATATTTCCAAAGTGAAGCTAAAAAATTCGTTCCGGAAGGAATTGAAGGAAGAGTTCCGCATAAAGGAAAGCTGGAGGATGTTATTTTCCAGCTGACAGGAGGTTTAAGAGCCGGAATGGGATATTGTGGTGCAAAAGATATTGAAACCCTTCAAAGAGACTCAAAATTAGTTATGATTACCGGAAGCGGATTGAAAGAATCTCACCCGCATGACGTAATTATTACACAGGAAGCCCCGAATTATTCTTTATAAAATTATAATTGAATTTAAATATAAAAAACTGCACAATTTGTGCGGTTTTTTTATTTTATGATTTTATTTTAATAATTTGGTTGACACAGTGTTAATTTAAAATAAATGATTTTTTAAATTATTTATTTGTTTGTGTTTTTATTTATTTTTTGGTTATAATGTAAATAAAATTAAGTCTATTAGGTTTGGTGTTAATTTTATTTTTTAATTTAAATGTAACAATAGTTGAGTTTTTTCTACTAACTGTAATAAAATTTTAAGTTTATTGCTTGTTTTTAGTTGTGAATATCACGAGTAAGTATATAAATGCGGTAAATTTACAAATTGTTTAATTTTTTAAATTATTAAAATGAAGAGAACTATCCTTTGTGGGGCTTTGTTGCTATCCCTTTCATTATCTGCACAGCAAAAAAAAGAGTGGTGTGACTTTGATAATGAACAGAGAGTACACCAAAAACAGAATGCGGAAATTGATGAAATGATTCGTAATATCCGTAACAAAATTATTAGCGGTAATCAAAATACGACTGCTAAAAATGGAAGTGCATACAAAATTGTAAATGGAGTTTACGAAATTCCTGTGGTAGTACACGTAATAACACCTACAGGTGCTGCTATTGGTACCGCTTATAATAAGAGTGATGCACAAATTCAGGCTTGGCTGGATCATTGTAATCAAATGTATGCAGGGACTTATCAGTGGGCTCAGGGAGTTCCGGCAGATTTTGGTAATGCTGCTACAATGCCGATTAAATTGGTATTGGCTAAAAGAGATCCTAACTGTAATGCTACTACCGGGATTATTCGATATAACGGAGGAGCTCTTACCGGATACGATACTTATGGAGTAAAGCGTAACGGAGCTAATGGAGTTACAACAGCACAGGTAAAAACTATTGCTCCTCACTGGCCGGAAGCATCATACTTCAATATTTATATTATGAATAAAGTAGATGGTGGTGGTACTTATGGTATCATGGGATGGGCAGGATTACCTCAAAATGCCGATGCTAACTACGAATCCTTTATGAAGTCTTTTGTAGTTACACTACAGGATGATATTACTCTGGCGCACGAATTTGGGCATAGTATGGGATTACTTCATACTTTTGGAAGTGCTAATCCTGACGCGCCACAAGGTGATTCTACTACAAATTTTTGTCCTGCAACAACCAATAACTGTGCTACAGACGATGATCAGGTATGTGATACAGAAAGATCAAGAAGCTTGCTGAACGATCCGGCACCTACTAATAATGATATGAATTATTGTTCAGGGGTGAACTATCAGGGAGTGCAGTACAATATGATGAACTATACGAATCCGATAGCATTTAAATTTACCAATGGACAACATGATAGAGCAGCTCTTTACTTCTTTTTAATGAGAGGATCATTGAGTACTTCATTAGGAGGAACTGCCCCTTCTTCTACTACTGCGATTGGAACACCTATTGCTGCAACATGTAATCCCGCAGGTATCTCAACACCAGATAATTATTTTGTAGGACCAACTCTTGTAAAATTGGGAAGTATTAATAATGCAACTACAGGATATTGGCAGAATAATGCCAGTTTTTATGAAGATTATACAGGAGCAGGCTGCCTGAAAGCTACCTCTACAGAACTTTCAGCAACGGGTACTCACAATCTTCAGGTGAATGTATCAGGTTCGAATAATGATGTGAGAGTGTGGATTGATTATAATAATAATGGAACGTTTGAGACATCTGAACTTGTAGGTTCTGTTGATAATATTGCTGCAGATCCGGTTACAGAAATTGGAACTTACAGTACTACCATTACAGCTCCAGCTTCAGTAGTATTGAATACTCCACTAAGAATGAGAGTACTTGTAGATGATGAGAATTCTAACATGACTCCTTGTGGGCAATTAAAGTACGGGCAGGTTGAAGATTATACTGTAAAATTTGTTACCAACCTGGGAACAAGTGAAGTGAAAGCCGATAATGGTGATTTAACAGTTTATCCTAATCCTGTAGCAACCGGAGATAAAATCTTCATTAAAGCTAAAAATGGTAAAAATCTGAAAGTTTCTATTTCTGATATGTCAGGAAGATTGGTATCAAGTCCATCTGTAACTGAAGAAGGAAATGGTGTTTTCAAAGTAGATCAGCAATTAGAAAAAGGAGTTTATATGATTCAGGTTTCTAATGGAAAAGACAGTAAGTCTTCAAAGTTGATTATCAAATAAATTGAATATCATTTAAATAAATATAAATGCCTCATTCTCATGAGGCATTTTTTATTATATATCAAAATTAGATTAAAAAAAGCCTCCGGAAATTTCGAAAGCTTTAATAATTTATTTTTTTACAAATTTAAATTGATGAGTCTGAAAATTTCGGGTATTTATTTTCATTACATATCCACCGGGGACAAGTTGAGAAACATCAATCTTTGAATCAAACGATTCCGATTTTACCAAACGTCCGTCCATATTATAGATCTGGATAGATAGCCCGTCATCAATACCGGAAATAGTTATAAAATCCACCACTGGATTAGGGAAGATCTGTATTTTATTTTTTGAAAGATCTGAAGTTCCTAATGTGGTGCTCTGTACATCACCTGTCATAGTAGAATTTACAGCAGTAAGGTTTCCTCCACACTGTCCGTTTGTAATTGCTGTATTCTCTACCCAGGTTCCAACAATATTACCAGGAGGGATAGGAAGAGAATTATTTCCTGTTGAATTATAATAAAGCAAAGACGGAGTGGTAAATGTTCCGTTTCCTTCATCTCCAAGAAACTCCCATCTTGTAAGCGTATTGTTCCATTGGATTTTAAATTCGCAGGTACCTAATCCGCTACAATCTTGTCCGCCATCAATAGGAGTAGTCATATAGATGTTCTTACTAAAGGCATCTACTCCAGTTTTGTTAAATACAAAAGTATTAGGTGGACTGTCAAACAGATTAGGACATCCACTGAAAGTTATTGTCTGCGTGAAAGCTGAGCTTCCTATAGCAAGACATAGTAAGTAAAGAATTTTCATAATTATTAGTTTTGCGATGGAAATACTCCAGCTAATGCAATGATGCATTTCAGGGTAATAAAGGGAGGTCTGTTTTCATGGGGCTGGCTTCCTCCGGCGTTGTTTACCATTGTACTCTTCATAGTAGTGTTTGCTGATGCATCAGAATATTCTTTATCAAGAATTTTGGTATCTGCCGGAAGGTTGTTGGTTGGAGAATTTTGATTCCCTTCCGCCGTTACTGCATTTACAGTATGATTGTGAGCCGGCATTTGTGTTATCAGTAATGTTACACTTTCAGCTCCGCCGGTTTGTCCCATTGTGTATGTTGTAGGTCCTCCCGGAGCCTGTCCGTTATGAACAACTACTCTTCCCCTCATATCAGGTAAAGCAAATGTGGTAATTCCGTTTCCTCCATAGGTAGTTCCTAACAATGAAAACAATGCTTGATTTTGTGCGATGGGCAAAAGCTGCCCATTACATTCTGCCCAGTATTTTGGAGCAAAATTATAAGGTACAAAGGCTATTTGGCCTAAAAATGGTTCTGATGCCTGTGCTTTCAGAGCAGGAGAAAATGCGCTGCCTATCAGCAGTGTACATGCAAAAATTAAGTTTTTCATGATAATAAGGATTTTATGTAGTATAAAATTAGAAAATATTTTACATAAAACGCTTAATTAAAAGAAAAACCTTTCGTTATATAACAAAAGGTTAGGTTTTATTTATTAGAAAATGATTTATTATAGATTTTTTCTCTAATGTTTAAGATTGGATAGTATATGAAAAGATTACTTTAATTTTTCAGATTATCTTTAAAATCATCGATTCTGAAATCAGTCAGTGCATTTCCTTTTTCAATTTTTTCTTTGGAATATAACCTGAAATCGTTTTCTGTTTTTTCTAAAAGATAATCATAGGGTCCTATATGAGAGATCAGTTTTACCAGTACCGGAGAAATCTCAAGACAGATAAACAATCCCATGATAAAAGTGGCTGCAAGTCCAATGATCGCAGAATTTTTACCAAGTTCGTCCAGGGCCTGTAGCCTTGCCGCAAAACCATTGAATTTATCTTCAAATGTTTCTGTAGATTTTCTTTCCGTTTCCAGATTCGTGTATACCTTGGATATTTCTTTGTCTAAATATTCCAGTCTTGGCGCTGCCTGCTTCTGATAATTTTCCAGATCCAGTCTGCGTTGCTCCTTTAATTGCTGCTTACGTTTTGCATTGGGACCATAACCTTCTTTTCCACTGGTTAATCCCGATTGTTTACCCAGGATTTCTTTTTCAAGCTCTACAGAAGCTGAGTCGTACGACCGCTGATATTGAGCGATCTTTCCTGAAATCTGCTGCTTTTCGGTTTCAAAAGGACCGCTCTGTTGAAGAATCCTGCCGTTCATTTCTCCCTGAAGCTGTTTTTTATTTCTTTGAATGATAGTGTTCAGCTGTTTATTCACCTCCTTTTCAAAGATTTTAAGCTCTAAAGGTTTGGAAATAATAATTCCCAGGAACGTAGCAAGGATGAGACGGGGAATAGCCATCAGAATCTGATTCCACCATGTTCCTGTTTTTTTGATGGAAGAAACAATATAACGGTCAAGATTGAAAATCATCAGACCCCATAAGATTCCAAATCCTACAGCCGCCCAAATATTGTCGAATACTGTATACATAGCATAGCCTGCAGACAAAGTGGCGAATACTGCAGTGAAAAGGACAATCCCTCCAATGCCGGAAAATTTATTCCATTCACTCGGAGTCTTTCTTAAAATATGGATGTTCCCGCCTGAACATACCATCAGAAACTTTTGGAACCAGTTTATTTTATGAGTCCCTTGATTTATAGTTTGTTGGTTTGTTTTCATAACTGAAAATTTATACAAAGGTAGTACTAAAAATCATACCAATGTAAAAGATAGTATTATGTTTTACCAAGTAATTATGTGTATTTGTATAAGGTGCTGTTTTTAAGGGTGTTAATTTTTAATTTTGAAAATTTGTAAAAAGCTATTTCAGTCTGTCCGGATTCTGTTTCAGAAAACTCTCCCATCCCGAATACGATTTCGTATCTGCAATCGTCCCGGAATTAAAGTGATGACATACTGCTACGGCAAGACCATCCGATGCATCTAGATATTTTGTAGGAAATTCCTTTAATTTAAGAAGGTTTTGAAGCATACCTGCTACCTGTTCCTTACTGGCATTTCCATTTCCGGTGATTGCCATCTTGATTTTTTTTGGAGAATATTCGGTAATAGGGATATTTCTGTAGAGACTGGCAGCCATGGCAACGCCCTGAGCACGTCCAAGTTTAAGCATACTCTGCACGTTTTTTCCATAGAAAGGAGCTTCAAGAGCGACTTCATCAGGGTGAAATTCGTCAATGAGAGATAGTGTTCTTTCAAAGATATACTTCAGTTTAGTTTCGTGATTGGGATATTTTTTTAAGATCAGTTCATGAATAGAGACCATCTCCATTTTTCCTTTTTTTACGGAGATAATACCAAATCCCATTACCGTTGTCCCCGGGTCAATTCCTAAAATTATTTTCTCTGAAATCATTGCTTCAAAGATATGACTTTCTATCTTTTAAGTGTAAAAAAGTATCCGCAAAGATTTTAATTCATATGAAAGTACACAATCATAATATTCTTCATGTTACTGGAATCCTTATTAAAGAAAAACAGGATTTTTAAAAAATACATGTGTGCATGATATTTCTGAAAAACTGATCCAGAAGATTATAAATGAGAAATAAAGCTCAACCGGCTCCATCAGCGGTTTTATTTTTTCAGTTTTTTCTCTGCTATAGGTATCCACTGGCCATCATGACGAAGAAGGATTATTTTATCTACTAAAAATTTAGTTTTGTATTCCTTGTTTTCATATTTTTCCCAGGCCTTAAGATAATTTTCCCAGGTCAGATCTCTGAATCCTACAGTCATATGAGGATGAAAAGAATACTGGGCAAAATTAAAGTACTCTTTTACCCTATGATAAAGCTCTGTTAAATGAATATTTTCTTTTGGCTGAATATAGAGTACAGGATTTTTAGGATTGGGAAAGCTTCCAAAGCCATCCAGTTCTACTTCAAAAGGGATGATATCCGTATTAATCTTCTGAAAAGCAATATGAATATCATCCTCCAGTTCAGTTTCTCTTGAAAAGGGAGGGAATAGTGTAATATGAGCCTCGTTTTTCAACGCTTTGGAATTGGCATAATTCATTACCAGATCTTTTTTAAAGGCTTTTACTTCTTCAATAATCTCCTGTGGAGGATAAATCGCTATGAAGTACATCTTTTTCATACAGCAATTTAAAAAGTTTTTATATTAATTTAATATACATAAGAAAATTATGCATAAGTTTGCAATGTATACAAATCATTCTATGAAAAAGAGTAGTCTCTATAAAGGTACCCTGCAGAATATTATTTTGAAGCTCCTCTCAAAAGAAATTAAAATGTATGGGTATCAAATTACCCAAAGAGCGAAAGAACTTACTCTGGGAGAGCTTGAAATGACAGAAGGAGCACTCTATCCGCTGCTGCACAAACTGGAAAGTGACGGAATGATAACTTCCGAAATTCAAAAGATCAACGGGAGAGACCGTAAATATTATCTGCTGACTGAAAAAGGTAAAAAACAGCAGACAGAGCAGGAAAACGAGATGAAAAGTTATTTAATCAATCTACAGACAATATTTAATATATGATTACCAAAGTACAGGAAAATACAATTACAGATTATCTGTTAGGTCAGCAGCTTTCTCTGGATATTCTGGTAGAAATCAGAGATCATATGATCAGTCAGATTTCGGATATGCAGTTCAGTGAAAATATCAGTTTTGAGAAAGCTTTCTTAAAGGTAAAAGAATCATGGAATGGAGAGTTTAAAATGGTTAATTACTTATTGTTTTATCCAACTCAAATTCCATTGATTGCCAGGAAAATCATTCACGAAAAATACAAAGCGCTTTTTAAAAAATCTTTAATGGTATGTATTTTGGCTTTTGCTGTTAACCTATTGCTGATTTTCACATCAGGAAATCAAAAGCAATATGATCTGTTCTTTAAACTACTGAATGGCTCGTTTGTATTGGTAACGATATTAATCTGGATTTTAAATTATAAAATCTGGAAATATATTAAAACTGACTTTAAATACAAGGGGAAATCTCTTTACACGATGTACCAGCAGAATCTGGGATTAACGATTGTTTGTGCTAGTTCCATGATGCAAGTGGCAATAAGGAGCGGAGATTATGCTTACCAGTTTTTCAGAGAACACAATTATACTGATGTTGCAGGGTTTCTCATGACTTTGATCCTTCCTTTTCTATTACAGGTAGCTCTTGTTTTTGCATTATTCAATTTTATTGAGCATAAAAAAAATTTAGTAAAAATGCAGGAATTCCTTAAGCCGGTATAAATAAAGTACTATTAAAACTAATGTTTTGATCTAAGCTCTGTAAGCGTATTCTCAAGATGATCAGTGATCTTTTTTACTTCAATATGCGGTCTGAAGATCAAACCTTTTCCTCTTTCCTCATCAGCAATATTAGACAGAATGATTACGGATGTTTTTGTGTCCGGATAATAAATATTTAAAGAGGGAGAACCTTTTACATAACCACTGTGGAAATAAGAATTGGGGTGGCCGATATTAAGCATGACTCCGTAAGCGTAACCCATTTTCCCAAAAATAGCATGGTGTCTTTCCGCACTCTTAGCCATAAAGAGTTTCAGGGTTTCAGGTTTTAGAATTTTTCCTCCGTACAGAGCATTATTCCATGAATGAAGATCCTGAATGGTAGATAATATTCCACCGGCAGGTGTTCCTATTTCTGGTCCGCCTAATCTTTTCGGCATATTGGGGACCTCAGAGAATTTGACAGGAGTTCCAACATAAGCACTGGCAAAATGAGTTCCTTGAAAACTATCTCCCGTTGAGGAATGAGTCATTCCTGATCTTTTAAAAAGTTCCAATGCATTTTCATGATATGATTTTCCGGATACTTTTTCCACAATCTTTCCAAGTGCATTGAATCCATCGTTGGAATAAAAGAAATCTGATCCGCTTTTAAACATCAGTTTTCCGCCCATCAGATTCAACCCGGAAGTATGATTTAACAGCTGATGAATGGTAATGTTTTCATATTCTTTGATCTGAAATTCTTTCAGGTATTTTGATGCCTTATCTGTCACATTAAGTTGTCCTTCTTCCATTTGAAGCAAGATCAAAACAGCCGTGAACTGCTTGCTAACCGAACCTATTGCAAAAATGGTATTACTGTCAATTTTAGTTTTCTTCTTAAAGTCAGAATATCCGTTTTCTCGTCTGTAAAGTGGAGTAGAATCTTTAAAAACGGCAATACTTCCATTGAAATGGTACTTCTTGAAAGTAGAATCAATCTGTTGTTCTAAAAGGGTTTTCTGAAAAGCGGTAATGGTAGAATCAATGATGGTTTTTTTATCAACAGGGGCAATTTGTTGAACCTCGGTTGTTGTACAGGAAAATAAAAAACAAAAAAAGGACAGGAATACTAAATTTTTGATCACAGGTGTTGTATTTTTTAATGATGATTGATATTCTTAAAGATAGCAAAATATCCAAAAGAGCAGTATGGGAAGCAAATTGCGTGCTAAGATAGCCTGCATGATCAGGTTAATGCAGAGGTAATCCGCTTTTGTGGAAAATTTAAGTGCTATGAATGGAAGTATTTCTGAAAAATAATACATTAAAAAACCTGTGAAAGAATATTCACAGGCTTATTTTAATAGCAGATCACGGAACCAGAAAACATATTCCCCATCTTCTTCTTCAGGAGTTGTTTTAGGTTTAGGATAAGTCTTTTTAACTGTTTCTCCTATTTCGAACTGAACCGGATTTTTGAAAATAGGGCCATCAAAAGTAAAAGTATGAAACTCTCCGTTTTCTCCGCATGGATCTACATTTTCAGGAAGGTCATCAATGAATTGCTGATCAATAATTCGTCCAGCGAAGCTTTGATCAAGATAAGATCCGTTCACACATGTTACAATCGTTTTAAAGCCAAGATCTAAAAATTCATGAATGAGGTTAGTTGTATCTTGTTTCCACAGAGGAAATACGGCTTTCATACCGATGGCCGTTAACTGGTCTTCCCTGTATTTTCTCAGATCTTCCAGAAAAATATCTCCAAAAATGGAATGGGTAATACCCTGAGCTTTAATTCCAGTCATTGTTGTACTCATGATCTGTTGGTATTCTTCCATAGAGGGTTCTTTGGGAAGTTCCATTTTAATTAACGGAATTCCAAGACTTTCGGCCTGCTTTTCTAAAAGAGAAATAGGCACACCGTGCATAGAAATCCTTTGGAATTCCTGATTGATGCTGGTAAGCAGAGTAGAAATCTCATATTGATCTTCCTGTAGTATTTTGTAAAGAGCAAGGGCGGAATCTTTTCCGCTGCTCCAGTTGAATAAAGCTTTTGGTTTCATTGTAAAATTAAAATCTCCCAAAAATAAGGAGATTTTATTTACAAAGGAGACTTCCTTATTTTGAAGCTGGCTTTCCGTAATTGTTTAGGGAGCTTGTAACATCAACTCTATTTTTCTCCGCCTGTTCTCTTTTTTGTAGTTCTTCAGCGTTTCTAGCCATATCGCTTTTATGAGAGGTATCTACATTAGATGTTTTACAGGAACCTAACGCTACAAAAAGACCAAACACCGAAATAATTTTAATATATGTTCTCATTCAATTTTTTTTGATGGTAAATATAGAGGATCAGATCATTTTATTTTTAATTTTTAACAAACATTATAAATAAACGCATCAAAATTTAGTGTTTTTTCACATTAAAAATAACAAAACCTCAAAGAATTTCTTTGAGGTTTGATTTATAAAAAATGTATGTCCAATTATGGTTTACATGTTTCTTCTGTACTTACCGCCTACTTCAAATAAAGCATTGGTAATTTGTCCCAGAGAACAATATTTCACGGCATCCATCATTACTTCAAATAAGTTTTGCTGGTTAATAGCTGCATGCTGAAGTTGTTTCAAGGCTTCTTCAGATTTGCTGTCATTCGCCTGCTGGAAGTTGTGAAGAGATTCAATCTGTGCCTGTTTCTCCTCTTCAGTAGAACGGATAACTTCTCCTGGTAAAACGGTTGGAGAACCATCTTTTCCTAAGAAAGTATTTACTCCGATGATCGGATATTCACCAGTATGCTTCAGCCACTCGTAATGCATGGATTCTTCCTGGATTTTTGAACGTTGGTACATCGTTTCCATTGCTCCAAGAACACCGCCTCTTTCTGTGATTCTGTCGAATTCTGCATATACAGCTTCTTCTACAAGATCCGTTAATTCTTCAATGATGAATGATCCCTGAAGCGGATTTTCGTTTTTAGCCAATCCTAATTCTTTGTTGATGATCAGCTGAATTGCCATCGCTCTTCTTACAGACTGCTCAGTAGGAGTTGTGATCGCTTCGTCATACGCATTGGTGTGAAGTGAATTACAGTTATCATAGATTGCATAAAGCGCCTGAAGAGTAGTTCTGATATCGTTGAAATCAATTTCCTGAGCGTGAAGAGAGCGTCCTGAAGTCTGGATGTGGTATTTCAGCATCTGGCTTCTTTCGTCAGCTCCGTATTTTAATTTCATGGCTTTTGCCCAGATTCTTCTTGCCACGCGTCCGATTACTGAATATTCAGGATCAATACCGTTAGAGAAGAAGAAAGATAAGTTCGGTGCAAAATCATTGATATCCATTCCACGGCTTAAGTAATATTCCACATAAGTGAAACCATTAGCCAGTGTGAATGCTAATTGGGAAACCGGATTCGCTCCCGCTTCGGCAATATGGTATCCTGAAATAGAAACAGAGTAGAAGTTTCTTACTTTTTCTCTGATGAAATATTCCTGAACGTCACCCATTAATCTTAAGGCAAACTCCGTAGAGAAGATACATGTATTCTGAGCCTGGTCTTCTTTTAAGATATCAGCCTGAACGGTGCCACGAACCGTAGCAATCGTTTTAGCTTTGATTTCTGCATAGACATCAGCAGGGATTACTTCATCACCTGTTAATCCCAAAAGCTGTAATCCTAAACCATTGTTGGATGGAGGAAGCTCACCGTTGTATTTCGGTCTTTCTAACCCTTTATCGTCAAATTTTTCTTTAAGCTTAGCTTCAACTTTAGATGCTAAACCGTTTTCTTTAATATATTTTTCAACATTCTGATCAATGGCGGCATTCATAAAGAAAGCCAGCAGCATTGGTGCAGGACCGTTGATCGTCATTGAAACCGAAGTCAATGCATTCACAAGATCAAATCCGGAATATAATTTCTTGGCATCATCCAGTGTTGCAATAGAAACTCCCGCATTTCCGATTTTACCATAAATATCCGGTGGTAAAGCCGGATCCTGACCGTATAGTGTAACAGAGTCAAAAGCTGTAGATAAACGTTTTGCAGGCATTTCTGCAGAAACATAATGGAATCTTCTGTTGGTTCTTTCAGGACCTCCTTCTCCTGCAAACATTCTTGTAGGATCTTCTCCGGTTCTCTTGAACGGATAAATACCTGCAGTGTAAGGGAAGCTTCCCGGAAGGTTTTCCTGTCCTTTCCATTTGATCAGATCTCCCCAGTCATTGTATTTTGGTAATGCAATTTTTGGAATTCTTAAGTGAGATAAAGACTCAGTAGAAGTTTCAACCTTGATCTCTTTTCCTCTCACAAAATAAGAATAAAACTCTGCATGGAAAGCTTTTTTCGTGTCGTCCCAAGTCTTTAGGAAGTCGATATTATCCTGTTGAAGTTCTTTTTCTGCTTTTTGATATTCAGCATCCAGAACGTCATTGGAAATGATATTTTTAACGCCTTCAATATGATACATTTTTCTGGCTAATTCTGCCTGTTTTTCAATATTGATGTCGTATTGTTTATTGTTTTCAACGATTTCAGAAAGGTAACGGACTCTTTTCGGAGGAATGATGGTTACTTCTTCTGTAATTTCCTGTTCTACAAAGGTTTTTAGATTTAATTCAGAGAATTTATCATTTACTTTTGAAACCAATCTGTTGTATAATTCTGTAGTTCCATGATCATTAAACTGAGATGCTTTGGTTGCATATACCGGCATATCGTCTAACGGGCTTTCCCATAGTAAATGATTTCTCTGGAACTGTTTTCTTACCGCCTGAAGTGCATCCAATGCACCACGCTTGTCAGATTTATTCAATGCGACAAGATCTGCATAGTCTAACATGTCGATTTTTTCCAACTGAGTGGATGCTCCATATTCTGGAGTCATTACATACATGGAAACGTCCGCAAAATCAGAAACTTCTGAACCAGACTGCCCGATCCCCGAAGTTTCAAGAATGATGATATCAGGACGGGCCAGTTTCAATACATTCAGTGCAGAGCGAATGAAAGGAGAAACAGAAACGTTATTTTCTCTGGTTGCCATAGAACGCATATAAACTCTTGGATCATTGATCGCGTTCATACGGATTCTGTCGCCTAATAAAGCCCCTCCGGTTTTCTTTTTCGAAGGGTCAATGGAAATAATAGCGATTTTTTTATCCGTATTTGAACGTAAGAAACGTCTTACCAATTCATCTGTTAGTGATGATTTACCAGCTCCTCCGGTACCTGTAATACCAATGATTGGAATAGTCAGATCTTTAGATTTTTCATCGATTGCTTTTACAAGCTCAGGTTTTTCTTCTGAGAAGTTTTCAACAGCTGAAATAATTTGAGCAATGCTTGACGGATTTTCAAAGCTGATATCATCAAGATCTTTTGCTGTAACATCTTTTCCTGTAGCAAAATCTGATCTTTGTACCAGATCATCAATCATTCCCTGAAGTCCCAGCTCACGGCCATCATCCGGAGAATAAATTCTGTCGATTCCGTAAGACATCAGATCTTTGATTTCTTCCGGAAGGATTACACCGCCACCGCCGCCAAAAATTTTGATCTGCGGTGAATTTTTCTCCCTCAAAAGATCATAAATATATTTAAAATATTCGTTATGACCTCCCTGATAAGAAGTTAATGCAATAGCATTAGCATCTTCCTGGATTGCTGTATTTACAACTTCTTCTGCTGATTTATCGTGTCCTAAGTGGATCACTTCGCATCCTGTTCCCTGGATAACACGACGCATAATATTGATTGCAGCATCATGCCCGTCAAATAATGAGGCAGCAGTTACGATTCTTACCTTGTTGGTTGGAGTATATTTTTGGGTTTCCATAAAAATTCTAGACAGTTTCTAAGTTCTCAAATATAGTAATAAAATGAAAACCAAGACTTGTAATTTAATGTTTTGATTTTTAAACATTTATAATAATTGTTTTTTTGGTTTTGTAGACTTTGTCAGAGGCTGAATCGGTATTTTACAGATTATTACGCTGCTCTGTAATAATAAAAATGTCGGCAGATCAAAATCTACCGACATTTTTAACCATAAGTTTGGTTTCAGAAAGCTTCCTTTATTGTTTCTCTGAAAAAAGTGTTTTTCTTTTGCTGTCCAATCCCCAGTTCAACCCTAAAAATGAAATCAGATTATCCTTATCACCATAATTCTTTCCAAAAGCTGCATTAATATAAACGCTGTCGGATACTTTATAGTTAATGATTCCGTTAGAACGATAGGTATTGTCTAAATCACTGCTTCTGTAAATGAATTCATACCCAATGGAAAATTTATTATAAACAAGCTCTATTTTTCCACCAAAATCATAATTGTTGGTTTTGCTGAACCCGTTGGCAACATCATAAACTGTTTTGTCCTGCATGTATCTTGCAACGGCATAAAAATTTAATTGTTTTTCAATCTTTGAAGGGTCTTCAGGGGTTTCTTTGATCATTACTTTGGGCTTTTCGTTCTTTTGATTTGCAGTTATCTTTTGTTCTTCAGCTGATTTGGGCTTTGGCTCTTGATTTCTCCTTTCCAGATTGATTCCAGAACTCATTGTCAGCCAAACCCCAAATTTCCCGAATTGATTATTTTTAAACTGGTTATCTAAAAAGAAAGTACTGTAGGCCGAAGCGACATCTAATTGAAAAGCAGGTTTTTCGTCAAGGTATTTTTTATAATTTTCAGTTTCTGTCTTGTAATAATCCGGGACGAACTTTTCTAGCGCTTTTGCCCTCATCTCATTTTTTTCATCTGGGCTGGCATTGGATGCTTCTATATCATTATATTCCTTTGATTTTCTAAACTCTTCCTGGATATCGGTTAATTCCTTTGATATATTCGTGTTTGAGGTTGTGATAGCCTCTATATTTTTTTTATTTCTTATTTTAACTACTGTAGTTCGCAAAGAAAAAGATACCGAAGGATTTTCCGTTTCAAGATTTTCAATTTTATAATTTTTCAGAAAGGCAAATGAGACTGAAACGTTTTTTGCTTCACTGAAAATGTTATTTTTATACTCCTCTTTTCTATTATCAGCATTTTTGATGGTTTTAATGCCAGCGTATTTCAACGCATCCATTTCCGTCAGAGGAAATAAATGGGTCGGGGTAAGTTCTACTGCGTACGCATTGGGAAGACCTTCATTTTCGCTGAAAGAATTCACAATACTGGTCATGAATGCTTTTTTCGATTTTGGGGTTTCCAGATCAGAACTTGCCAAGCCGAGAAGCATTACACTTGGAGCATTGGAAAGCTCCAGCTTGTTTAACTCTGTACTAATTTCTTTGTTTTGAGAAAATAGTAATGTTGATCCAACTGTCAGAGTTACTAGTAATATCTTTTTCATAGCTCAATATTTATGTACTTATAGACTCCATAGATGAATCTGCCAGCTAAATCTTCGGTTGTTTTACCTTTAAAGGGGTTGAAATTAAAATTCTTGCTAGGAATTTGAGGAAACTCGAATTTTATTCTGCATGTATTGATTAAGATCTGCAGATGGTTTACCTGCATATTAATATTAAAAGAAGTTGCAAAAAGTAAATTACCGGACTTTACATCTGCTTTTGGAATAGTAAAAGAAAATCCGTCATCTTTTAAATTGTTGTCATCTATCCGGGTTCCATTGATGATAAAATGGGGATCACCAAATTGTGTATTGGCACTGATTATTACATTCACTTCAACATTGTCTTCGTTAAAGTCCGTAATTTCTACTGTTTTTTGGGGAATCTTTTTCATGTCTATTGTTTTTTTGGTTTGTAATTGTTTTTTTAATTTTTGAAAAATCAGATCTTTCCTCTTCGATACCCTGCAAAATGATTAGGAGGATATCTCAGCTCCTGATTCTATTTCAAATTTATAATTTGTAATGTTTGTGGTCAATTACCTTTTTGGGTGATATTGTTGGTTTCAATAATTAAATGTTTGCGACAATTCTACACCCCGATTAAATTCTCTATTTTTGCAGCATATTTTTACAGACATGCAAAAAGCGTTGATATATTTCGCATTGGGAACTGTAGTAAGCTTCCTGATTAATTATTTCTTTTTAAGTTCAGAAAACATTGGTTTGGAGTTCTATTATGCTATTGCTTTTGGTGCGGCCTGGGGTATTGCTTATTATTTGGATACTCCAGATTTTACACTGGCTAAAAAACTGGGACTGTCTTTTGTAGTGATGGCGATTCTGGTTGGTGCAGGTACTTTAATTTTTAAACTTGAACTGGCTATTCCATCCATTCTAAAGTTTTCTATGGTGTTTGTAGCCTATTATGTAATAGCAAGCTTTAGGGCAACTAAGTCATTAAGAAAATAAATAAAAGAGGCTTTCACAATTGAAAGCCTCTTTTATTTATTATTAATGAATCATCAGGAAACTTATTAGGGCAAGGCCTAAAAGCAAAAACATAAATGCAATAAAGTTAATGGTGAATAATATCATTCCGAGAATAATGCTTACCAAACCATGGGCGCGATAAACCCGCCTGTGAGCAATAAAAAAATAGGCCATAGTGTATAATGACAGGAGTGATATTGCTAAATATAAAATGGTATTAATCAGCCAGAAGTCTGTGAGACCTGCCAATTTGGTAAGTAAGAATATCAATAATATGGTAAGCAGTAAAAACGAGAAGTAATGCAGCGTGAAAATTCCGTGATCAAAGTACCACCATTTTTTCTTACTATGAAAGATCCATAAAAATAATGCGAAAAGAGGGAGATAGATAAAAAGTGCTTTTGGGAGATTATGAAATGACTTTTCTACCATACCGGCAATAATTTCCTTTTTCTTCACGCCTTTTTCTTTAAGCTCAAAGAATTTGTGAATGATAGGGGCTTCAATAAAACTAAGAGATGACGGATTTTTGGCTTTAGCAGAATCATAAGCCTTCCTGGTTTTGTAGTCACCAAAAGTAAAATCCGGATCTATTGTTTTGTCCATGTCAATCATATCTTCTATTTCAGAAGAGTCAGGAACTGCTTTTATTCCTTCAATCGCAAGAGAGTCTTTTTCAGTCAGATGTTTTTTTGCTTTTATACTGTCTATAAGCTTTTGTTTTCCGACAGGTTTCATGACTTTTAAAAAGTTTGTTTTATTATTTTCACCACTATTTCCCTCTTTTGTAGAGCCTATATTAACCATAGGAAACAGAGCAAAAACGAAAAATGTAATGAAACTGACAAAAATATAAAGCTTTACAGGAGGAACGAATTTCTGTCTCTTTCCTTCCAGATAAGTGTTTGTCAGTTTGCCGGGTCTAAATAACAAATTTTTTACTGTTCCCCAGAACTGCCCGTCATAATGAGTGAAGTCTTCAATGAAATGGGTGAAAAGAAAGTAGAAGGGCTGTCGTCTTTCAGTATTTTCCTGTCCGCAGTGGGGACAAAACCTTTCTTCAACCTGATGCCCGCAGTTGAGGCAGGTTTTATCATCTCTTATTTTTCCGTGGCTCATGATTATGGAATATGATTAACGCAAATATAAATATTTCAATGAAATTATAATTATATCCAAGTGTTTTACGGAAATCTTTAAAGTAAATTTAATAAAAAGAAAGAGTTGAGGGAATAAACTCTTTGCTGTTTCATTGGTGTTTTTAGAATCTTCGAAGTGTATTTTTCATCGGCTCATGAGTTTTCAAGATCTGTGCCAAAATTGTAAATAGTGTTAAAATCTATTAATAGAAGGGGACAGGGAGAAGATTATATAGATTAAATAAAATATGTTTTTGGGTTACAAAAATAATTTGTACCTTTGCACACCCTTTTAGGGGTAAATTATGTTTAATCTTTAACTAAAACGTGTGAATACATTAAGTTACAAAACTGTTTCAGCGAACAAAGCTACTGCTAATAAAGAATGGGTTGTGGTAGACGCTGAAGGACAGCCGTTAGGTAGATTAGCTTCTACGGTTGCAAAGATTTTGAGAGGTAAGCACAAAACGAACTACACACCTCACGTAGATTGTGGTGATAACGTAATCGTTTTGAATGCTGGGAAAATTACACTTTCCGGAAACAAGTGGGCTGATAAGACTTATATCTGGCATACAGGATACCCTGGTGGGCAGAAGTCTATGACTGCGGCTGAACTTCAAAAGAAAGATTCTTTAAAGGTATTAGAAAAGTCTGTAAAAGGTATGTTGCCTAAAAACAGATTAGGAGCTGCTATCCTTAAGAACCTTTATTTATATGAAGGAACTGAGCACAAACATGAAGCTCAACAGCCAAAAACAATTAATGTTAACGAATTTAAATAATTAATTATGTCTATAGTTCACAAAATCGGAAGAAGAAAAACTTCTGTAGCTAGAGTTTATGTAAAACCAGGTTCTGGTGTTATTACAGTAAACGGTAAAGATGCTAAAGAATATTTCTCTACAGACGTGATGGTTTACAAATTAAACCAACCGTTTATCCTTTCTGAGACTGTTGGTCAGTATGACGTTACCGTAAACGTATTCGGTGGTGGAAATACAGGTCAGGCAGAGGCTATCAGATTAGGTATTTCTAGAGCTTTATGCGAAATCAACGCTGAGTTCAGATTAGCATTGAAGCCAGCTGGTTTACTTACAAGAGACGCAAGAATGGTGGAAAGAAAGAAGCCAGGTCAGAAAAAAGCAAGAAAGAGATTCCAATTCTCAAAACGTTAAGATTTCTCGTTGGCAGATGGCTTATGGCTACTGGCTACAGAAATGTATTAAATTTTTTTTAAACTTAATCTCGGCGAAAAGCCCATTGCCAAAAGCAAAAAGCAGACCGCCAATTGCCCGTTACGTTTAGCATCCAAACGCTTCTCCCATCTAAAGAAGTTGTTGATTGTTTAAAAGACGGAAAGTAAACTAACAAAAACAGAAAACATGGCAAAAGCAAATGTAAAAGACCTTTTAGAGGCTGGCGTACACTTCGGTCACATGACTAGAAAGTGGAATCCAAATATGGCTCCATACATTTTTATGGAGAAAAACGGTATTCACATTGTAGACTTACATAAAACAGCAGTTAAATTAGATGAAGCATGCAGCGCTTTAGAAAAATTAACTTCTGCAGGTAAAAAAGTTCTTTTCGTAGCGACTAAAAAGCAAGCGAAAGAAGTAGTTGCAAAACACGCTTCTGAACTTAATATGCCTTATATTACAGAAAGATGGCCAGGTGGTATGTTAACGAACTTCGTTACTATCAGAAAGGCTGTAAAGAAGATGAATGCTATCGACAAAATGAAAAAAGACGGTACATTCGAAACTTTATCTAAAAAAGAAAGATTACAAGTTGACAGACAAAGAGCTAACCTGGAGAAGAACTTAGGTTCTATCGCTGACATGGTGAGACTTCCATCTGCTGTATTTGTAGTTGATATCTTAAGAGAACACATCGCGGTAACTGAAGCTAAGAAACTTGGTATTCCAGTTTTCGGTATCGTTGATACAAACTCTGACCCTAGAAAAGTTGACTTCGTTATCCCAGGAAACGATGATGCTTCTAAGTCTATTGATATGATCCTTAGCGTAGTTTCTGAATCTATCAAAGAAGGTCAGTCTCAAAGAAAAGCTGATAAAGAAAAATCTAAAGAAGAAGGAGAAAAAGTATCTGCTGATACAGATGCTGATTTCGATGCAGAATAATTGAAGATTTTCTTTAATATAGGAAAAACGCTGGATTTCGGTCCAGCGTTTTTTTATTTATATACAAGAGCTATTTCTTAGAAAAGTATGTATAAAACTCATTTTTATACTTAGTGATCAATTTTACCTTGAAAGGTTTAAAATAATCTTGTTTAGTATCTTTTGACTATTCATTGCAAGAAAATATCAGAATTTTTTATTTAAAATAAAAACCCGCAGAAACTCTGCGGGCTGTATGTTAGTTTGAAAGTTTTACAGAATAAGAAGTTGTGACAAACTTTGTAGACTGGTAAATAGAGTTGCACACAACCCCGGATAATCTGTAGTTCTGATTTTTAGGAACCATAGTGTATCCTATCTTACCGGCACCAATAGGAATTTTCTTGAAAAAATTACCTCCGCTTACTGTAAGCACCATATTGCATGGGGATTTATTTTCTACAGAAATAGAGGTCCTGGGATTTTTAGGATCATCACTATTAAGAAGGTCATTAAGTACGTCGGCTGTTTCCGGTTTATAAGTCTTTATAAGATCATTGTACTCTCTTTCTGTATTGGCTCTGTTACCGGAATTGTTGGCAGGATAAGGATAGGAAGTTCCTCCCGGGTAGGCTCCATAATTGACATTACAGCTGGCAAGAATCAATGAAGTTCCGGTAAGAACTAATAGTTTTTTCATCCTATTTTATTTTTTGACTTTTGTTTTTTCTGTGATTGCTCCGTTATCTGCTCCTTTTGAATTGATTTCAGTTCAACATTGGAGGGTTTCGGGTTCTCTATTGTTACAAATATACTTTTTTTAATGTCTTTCTGAGAGGAATATTTCATATCACAGATGTTGCTGCTAAGCGTATATGAATCTTTCTTAAGTACAATGAAGTTTTCTGCACGAGCAGGAACTGCAAGATTATAAAACTCTTTTCCTTCTATCCGTAATACAATATTGCAGTCAGAATTATTTTTGAATAAGAGAATAGCTTCATTGCGGCTGATATCCTCATTAAACATAGCGTTCAGCACCTTTACTGTCTTCTCCTTATGTTCAGCAGATGTTTCAGCAATAAGCTTTCTAAACTCTTCGGCATCATCAGAATCAGGATTCCTCATCGCGTTCTTCGGAATATCCGCAATAACAGGCCTTGCTTCCATAGGTTTGGCAGTAAGTGCACCCTTTGTCCATTCGGAGTTTTTTAAAGCAATAAGCTTGGGCTTCAGCACGGTTTTTTTAGGATCGTCAGGGTGTGCGTTCTTCAGGTATTCTTCAATTTCTTTAATATTTGTGCTT
The DNA here is from genome assembly GCF_900156015.1 of Chryseobacterium sp. RU33C. Classification (NCBI taxonomy): domain Bacteria; kingdom Pseudomonadati; phylum Bacteroidota; class Flavobacteriia; order Flavobacteriales; family Weeksellaceae; genus Chryseobacterium; species Chryseobacterium sp. RU33C. The sequence goes on from NZ_FTMT01000003.1 coordinate 55,723, forward strand.
TTTAAAATGTCTTTACTGCTCTTTTGGGCCTGTGTAAAGTTGGAGATAAGAAATGTGAAGAATAAAATTGTTAAAAAATTTTTTTTCATCATATCGTTTAATTCATCAGTTTATCCGGAATTTGATATAAGTAATGGTTTTTCCTTTCGCTGAGAATAGCTCTTCATAATACGTTTTGATATCTCTCAAATGCTCTGTATTAGGATCGTATTCTGGTGCACCATATATATCATGGTGGGCAGAAATGATCTCATAACCTGCTCCTTGCAGATATCCAAGCGTATACCCATGCAGGAATTCTGAATCGGTTTTCAGGTGAATGATACCTCCTGGCTTCAGGAACTTTTTATATCGGTTTAAAAAATCCGGATGTGTTAATCTGTGTTTTGTTCTTTTGTATTTAATCTGTGGATCCGGGAATGTAATCCAAATTTCGTCAACTTCATTTTCTGCAAAGAAATAATCAACAAGCTCAATCTGAGTTCTCAAAAACGCTACATTATTCATCTTGTTTTCTACAGCTTCTTTTGCGCCAAACCAAAATCTTGCTCCTTTAATATCTACTCCGATAAAGTTTTTTTCAGGAAATGTTTTTGCGAGCCCTACAGAATATTCCCCTTTTCCACAACCTAATTCCAGTATAACCGGATTATCATTTTTAAAGAAATTGTCTCTCCATTTTCCTTTAAGATCGAAACCATTTAAAGCATCTTCTCTTGTTGGCTGGATTACATTCGGTAATATTTTGTTTTCTGCAAATCTTGCTAATTTATTCTTGCCCATTGAGTTATAAAATGAGTGCAAAAATAGTGAAAATTTATGGAGTCTCTATGTCTTTTGGTGGTAAAAGACATAGAGATAATTTGCCTTTGTGGTGTATTACTGACTTCCCAAAGCAACCATAATGGGTCTTTCAATTGTTTTTTGTGAAGCATACTGAGCTCCGCAAACCAGGCTGGTAAAAAGATATTGCCCTTTTTCTATAACAATGGAGCCTTCGCCCTGAGCAGGAACTGCCAGTCTATATTTGGTAGTTCCTACACCTTCCATTCTTACAATGATATTGCAGTCTGACTTATTTTGAATCAAAACAATGCATTCCTTAGCATTAGGATCATTATCAAATAAGGAATTTAAAATTTTTACAGTCCTGTTTTTATGTTCCACAGGAGAGACTGCCATTAACATGTTGAACTCTTCTGCTTCAGTGTTGGGAATTGCGCTATTGGCAGTAGTGTTGACAACATATGTATTTTGGGCAGTACTGGGCGTATACACAGTGGTAGATTGTTTTGCAGCCAGCTCAGCTTTATATTTTGCAATCTGTTTTTGTTTGATGATGGCATTCATTTCATCAAAGGTAATTTTGGTAGAAGGTCTTCTCCGCAGCATAGCAAGCATTTCCTGCATGTCTTTTACCTTTTGGTCTGCAGGATGTGCATTCTTGATATACTCTTTCATCATTTCCATCACCCTGGGTTTCAGAACGGATCTTTTGGGATCATCAGGATGGGCGTCCCGTAAAAAGGCATTAATCTCGTAGATATTCTTACTTTTCAAAATATCACTGTAGTCTTTCCCTTTTTTTTGAGAAGACATGGTAACGAAAAACATACAACAAAGAAGTAAAAGTACTTTTTTCATTAATTAATATTAAATTAAAAATTCGGTGCTTCACTCTTAATTTGCGTTTTGGTTGCTTAGTTTTTTATTTGATAACGAAATACAAGGCTTTTTATTTTTAAACACTTGTTTGTGAGATAAAATTAAGCATATTTTTGAACATTAAAGAATAATGTGTTGTGAAATTTGAATAATTCATATTTTTCGAATAGCAGTAAAGGATAGATGGTCTTTCCAGCTATTCAACAAAAAAATAACCCATGTAATATACATGAGTTATAAAATATTTTGAGTTGTTTTTTACCTGATTTTCTAGTTACTGCCTACAACTTCCTGAAGATGCGAACTTCTAAGTCTTTTCTGGTAGATTGGAAGGTATTTTTCAATAGGAACTTTCACAGCTTCAAAGTTGCCTGCCAGCACATAAGCCTGGATGTTTTCTGAGGAATAAACAAACTGAAGGAAGTTATCAATTAAGTTTTCCGGTATTTTAAATTTGGCAAAATAATCTTTACCCAGATAATTTTTGATCTGTGCCACAGAACTGTTCATCCTTTCATAGGCCTGATAACGCTGTTTTTTCTTTCTTTCTCCTGAAAGAATATCATAGATGCTTTCCAGACTGAAGGTAAGACCTCCATCCCGAAGTCCGGCAACAGGCAGTTCTGGAGGCGTACCGTCACCTTTTGGTTCAGGAAGACCAATTACTTTTTTAAGAGCATAAGCTTTGTCTTCTTTTCTTAAAGAATTTACATCATACCGAAGATTTCCGGTAGGCTTGAACCTGCTGAGAACAATTTCCTGAATTTCATAATAGGCAATCTTAAGCTCAACCAGATTTTTTTGTTCCATGGATTGAGGGTTAAGCTTGATATCTTTTCTTTCGGTTACAATAGAGGTAAACCGGATCACATCCCCGGTATTAGCCGGAATATTAAAATTACCATTGTAATCCGTAAGAACAGTTTTTTGTGTATTCAAGTTTGTGACATACACCTGATTGAGATATAAAATAGAGTTGTCTCTCAGAAATACCTCCCCGGAATATATTTGTGCATTAATTTTTGCCAGAAAAACCAATAGCAGCAGAGTAAACAGTTTCTTCATATAATAATGCGCAAAATTACATAGAAATAAAGCAATTATATATAGTTAGATGAAGAATAGTGGTTAAAGTTATATTAAACTTTGGGATTTAATTGTTAAGGAGTGTTAGAAACCTGCCATTCATTTAAAAAGTAGGGTATGATATAAATAACCGGAAGAAAGAGGTGCTGAATCTTCAATTGATGTTTCATTCGGCTTTCTGTTGTTATCTATGTTTTACAAGCAGCCAGCTTGTGTATTTTACCAGAAGATTGGAACCATATTCTGTCCAGGTAATAAAGTACCAGTAATTTGCTGTAGGAACATACCTGCCACCAATTCTTCCATCCCAGGTGTATCTGTTTTCAGGAGTACCTCTGAAGACTTCCGCACCATACCTGTCAAAGATACGGAATACAAGATTATCATTCTTCATTAAAGCAGAATAGTCTATTGTTTCATTAACGCCGTCTCCATTTGGAGTAATAGTGTTGATCAGATTGATAATGGCAAAGGGTTTTTTAATATCCTCACACATTTTGGAGTCCCTTACAAATATATTGTGTGCTCCTCTGGGAACATTGTAGAAAACATTAGAACTTTGCCATACTACACCATCTAAAGAATATTCATAAGGGGGTGTACCACCACTTGCTCCAACTTTTACAGTTGTTCCGTCAATTTCAATAGAGGTTATTATAGGAAGCGGCAGTTCTGTAACATTTACGGATTGCTTGTAAACACATCCATTGGAGGTAAGTTCTACCCAATAACTTCCGGGGCCGACATTGGTGATGGAAGGAGTGGTAGCTCCTGTGCTCCATAAATATTTTTCAAAACCAGGTCCTGCATTAAGTGTTGTAGTTGTTTTTGGACAAATTGCCTTGTCTTTTAGAATGTCTGATTTCTTAGGAACTTTAATGTTGATTTTCAGAGTGCCTACTTCAGGACAAATTCCATTTTTTTCAAAACGGATATAATAAGTCTGCGAAGTCGTAATATTAACAGTGGGTGAAACTGCATTCACATTATTCTGCGCATCTGCTAAAGTTACATGGAAAGTGTAGGCTACATTTGGATCTAATGTAAACTGAGGAATAAACTGAGTTAAGTTGATGTTTTTTATTCCATCTAAATCATCATCACAGATGCTTTCAGTAACGTTTTTTGTAATCAATGTTATTTTGGCTCCGATACTGAATTGTAAAGGTTTGATTACGGAAGCACATCCATCAGGAGAATCTACTCTGATATAAATGGTTGTGTTTGCTGTATAACTCCAGTTGTTTGGGAGACTATTGCTATTTCCTGCATTGGCATCTGCTAAATTTGCATAATATCTGACATTCGTAAAGTAATTAGGGTTATTCAATACAATAGGGGTAATATTGGAAAGCACAACAGTAACTGATCCATCCAGATTATCATCACAGAAAACACCATTGTAGTTATCCAATATGATAGCTTTATTAAAAAGAGATAGTGTTATTTGTGCAATATTTTTACAGCCAATATGGTCATTAACAACTGCATATATGATTGTTCCGTTAGTTGCGGTATAGGCGGTTGTGTTATTTATCAATGCCGCGACATTTTCATTCTGAGCATCCAGAAGGGTAGGGTAATAAGTAATGGTAACAGGGGAATTGCTGGTAACATTGGCTGTCGTCAGATTGAAGATGCCCTGTCCATTGATATCACAGGCAGATAATGTTGCATTCATTACCGTTAGAGGCTGAATATTCAGGGTAACGGTTACTGTTTCACAATCCGGGAAGTCGGGGTCGTTTCCGCAGAATGTATAAGTGAATGTATCTGTTCCTGATGTGCCCAGAGTATTTACAGTATAAGTAATAATACCAGTAGCAGGGTTTACAACAGCTGTACCTAATGAAGGCGCTGTTGTAATAGCTACCGTACCTAGATTGGGAGTCTGTGATGAACTGCTGAATGTAGGAATTATGGTTTTAGCATTACATACGTTATATGATGTATTGGTCAGTTTTGTACAGTTCAGAACTTTAAATTGTTCAGTAACCAAAGGTGCACAACTTCCCATTGTTACAGAGCATGTGTAGTATCCTGGTAATGTAGGGGTGATTGTCGAAGTGGTAGCTCCCGGAACAATAATTCCGTTTCTATACCATTGGTAGGTATCATAGATTAAAGGATCTACGGTAAGTATCATTCCCGGAATACAGCCGCCTCCGGATTGTAAAATAACAGGTTGTGTAGGAAAGCCCGCAAAAAAGCCTCCATACCCTACAGCATCACTTCCGGCATTGATTCCAGCCATAATTGCTTTATCTGAAACTACAGTAATCGTACCCGTCACGTTGGGTATTCCATAAGTGACCCAATTCGTTGTACCCGTCATGTTGTAAGGGCCGGTTATTGCAGGAGGACTAGCTCCGTTCACTGTAACGTTAGCTCCTCTTTCAGTAATAATATTTAGTTTTGTGGGAATATTAAGCACTCCTCCGGGGTTACCATTGGAATGAACAAAATTTTCATTGATAAGGCCAAGTTCATTAATTTGCTTTGGCAGGTAACAGTTCAAAGCAGGAATATAATTAAATCCACCGGTGGCCGTTTCATTTCCTGTATTTGCAGCTCCTGCTAAAATTTGGTAGACATAAGCATTTTTTGATGTTTTGAGATATAAGTTATAATGTCCGTTGCCCTGAAGGATGTATTTTGAGTCGGGAATTACAAAGTATTTTCCGGCATTGATGGTAGCAACAGGAAGAATTTCATTATTGACAAATATCTGAGTATTGTCTTCAGTAGCTATTACAATAGCTCCTTCCATATGGGAACCAATAGCACCATTACCTTTTACAAGAGCAAATTCATTTCCGAGTCTGTTGACAGGTACTGCCTGGTCCATTAAAATATCTGAGCTGGAAGTGATGTTTCCTGCATATTGTCCATTAAAATTTCCGTTGGTAACATTGATTGGTTTGGTTGATGTAATTTTTGAACCAATGAAACCATCAAAGTTTGATGCTATATTTCCAATCCCATCAATAATATAAGATTGGCCTTTATTTAAAATGAAAGTGATTGTCGGGTTGGTTGCTCCGGTCATTCCGTTTGAAAACTGAACGGTAGGGCTGTATCCGGAAATCGTGACGGAAGTATTATCTTCAGTTGCCAGTATACTTGTCATAAAGTTCAATATAGGATTACTTACTGTGATAGGAGCAGAAGCTACATAGAATTTTTGTCCTGTGGAAGGAATCCCTTTTGAAGTAAGGATTTCCGCATGATTGAACACAGAGAACCTTAGATTGGCATAAAAAGGAAATTCAGCTTTAAGATATAACCCTTTAGATGTTGGAGTAAATAGATCTGCCTGCAGTTTGGTAATAATATAAGTCCTTAATACATCAAACTTTTGAGGGTTGTTTTTACTGATATTTACCGTCCCGATCAGAATATTATTGTTATAAATGCTTACAGGAAAAGGGGTTGTTCTGTTTGTAGATAAGTAAAGTTTCTGGTAAGGAGAAGAAGCACCTGATCTGTCTACCATGGGAGCAAACCAATGCTCTCGGTCCAACTGGGCAAAAGCAGAAGTGAAAATACAGAACATAAACAAAAAACATAAAATTTTTTTCATTCAGCGGTGGTCTTTATCACAAATTTAGTAATAAAAAGTATTAAATTGTTGAAAATAGAACAAAAAATACATGATTTTGAAATTGTAGTTAAACAAAATTTAAGTTTATGTTATCTTTTTTCTCTTTTTAACATAATATAGTAAGCAAATTTAACTTTACAGTTTAAAAAAATGAGCCACGATCTGATGATCGTGGCTCGTTCAAAATAGTTTTAAACTAATTATTACTCTCTGTTTTTAACAAGAATCCAACCTGTATATTTTATTGGAGTCTTTTCTTTGTTGGATTCATTCCAGCTGATATGATACCAGTATGTTCCTGTTCCTAGTTTTTTATCAAAGTGTTTTCCGTCCCATCTGTAGTTGTTGAATCTATTTCCGGTAAACACCATATTTCCATATCTGTCATACACTACAAAGCTCAGATTTTCTTTGTAAGCAAGCTCACTGTAATCTATATAATCATTTACATTATCTCCATTAGGTGTAATGGCATTTAACAGATTAGGAATCGTGACTTCTACAGCAACAGGAGTACAGTTATAAGCATCTTTTACATAGAAAGTATGCTGGCCTCTTGTTAAGCCTGTAAAGGTACTTGAGTCCTGCCAGTTAGCAGTTCCGTCAACTGCATATTTGTAAGATGCTTTACCGCCGCTTACAATTACAGTTGCTGTATTATTGTTAATCTCAATAGTCTGTATTACCGGATCTTCCACTTTTTTAACTTTTACAGTCTGTGTAAGGAAACATCCGTTCTTACCAAGAATTACCGTGTATTCTCCAACACCTATGTCTCTGATACCTGATGTGGTAGCTCCTGTACTCCATTGGTACGAATCATATCCGGGACCAGCGTCCAGGCTGGTTTTTGCATCCATACAGATATACTGATCTACAAGGATTGGAGATTTTTTAATTGGAAGTACAATTAATTCAATTTTTGCATTTGCTGTACATCCTTCAGCAGTCGTTACTTTCACATATACAAATCCTCCTGTTGAAGGGAAATTTTCTGGTGTTGTGATTTCGTTGATCCCTGCTGTAAGGTCATTCAGAGTGCGGTAATATTTTTTCGTAACAGCATTATAGTCTGTTACCTTTGCTTTTGTAAGGTCAAAATAAGCATAAGGAGCCACATCATACCAGCAGGCCTTAATAGAAGTGTCAGTTACAATGAATGGCACTACCGTAAGGTTTAAAGTTACCTGCTCGCAATCTGTAAACTCAACTGAGTTTCCACAGAATTTATAAACAATTTTGTCTGGTCCTAAATATCCGGGATTAGGAGTGTACGTAATGGTTCCGTTTGGATTAACCACGGCTGTTCCCTTGGTAGGAGGAGTTATAATTACTACTGTACTTGGAACCACAGTTTGGGTGGAAGAAGTAAACGTTGGAGTAATAATTTTAGTAGAGCAAGCATTAAGTGCCTGTGTAGTTTCTTTTAAACAAGTTTGTACTTTATAGATAGGAGTTGTCACAGGAGGGCATGTTCCCATCGTTACTTTTACGGTATAATTTCCTGACTGCGTAGGAGTATAGGTATAACTGGTAGCGCCCGGAATGGCAACTCCGTCACGGAACCATTGGTAGGTTTCATATCCATCGTCTACTTCAAGAATGATTCCCGGTACGCACTCACCTGTCTTTTTCGCAATGACAGGGATTGATGAGAATCCGGCAAAGTACCCTCCGTATCCCGCAGAGCTATATCCTCCGTTGATACCTGCTGTTACAGCTTTTGTAGACGTAATCTTAATGTTTCCGGTTACACTGTTGATGGCATAGGTTACCCAGTTCGCATTTCCTGCCAGTGGATAAGGTCCTGCATCAGGTAAAAGAGGAGCATCATTTAACATGACAGTAGCGCCAGCCTCTGTTAAAATATTTAATTTTACTTTCAGGTCACTTGGTGTTGAGCTGGCTCCTCCTACCCCAAGAGGCATTTCATTGATCTTCCCGATTTCATCAATTTTTCTTGGAAGGAAACAGTTTAATGGCGGGATATAGTTAAATCCATTGGTAGCATCACTTGCTAATACTCCAATAAATTGGTATAAATATACATTTTTGGTTGTGGAAATGAACATATTTGAATGTCCTGATGTCCCCTGAGCAACATAGCTGGTTTCATTAATTCTGTACCATTCTCCGGCAGCAAGTGTAGCAACAGCAGTACCTCCACCATTTAAATATACTTCGGTATTATCTTCAGTGGCCACAATAAGACCACCCTCCATATTTAAGATAGGATCAGTAGATCTTGTTTTTACCATGGCAAAAGTATTCCCAAGTCTGTCAACCGGAACAGATTGATCCAGAACCGGGTCACTTCCTGTTGTTGAAGCAGAGAAATTGGCGTTACAGCTTCCATTGGTCAATGTTACTGGCTTGTCAGCAACTATTTTGGCACCAATAAAACCTGTTTTGTTTCCAGACTGAGATCCGGATCCTGCAAGAATGAAAGATTGTCCTTTTTGTAAAGTAAAAGTCTGAGTATTTCCAGTTGGGCTGCCGTTAATAAACACTACTCCGGCAGTTGGGTTCCATGATACTGTTACATTCGTGTTGTCTTCAGTAGCAAGGACACCTGCCGTAAAATTCTGTATACTGCTTGTATTCGTATTGGGAGCAGCAGCAACGAAAAAAGTTTTTCCAATTCCGGCCTTTCCTTTACTGGTGATTACTTCCCCATGAACACTCTGAGCGAGTCTTAAGCTGCAGTAAAAAGGTTTGGCTGCCTTTAAATAAAGCCCTTTATTACCCACATTGAATGCTTCGGTAGATGTTCCTGTGGAAATAAGGTTATTGGCAACCTTATAGGTTTGTGGATTACCTTTACTGATTGTAACGGTTGTAACCACGGTATTATTGTTGTAAATAGTTACATCAAAAGGAGTTGGTGAATCAGTAGAAAGGTATATCATATTGTTATACCCTCCAACACTGTCATAATAAGGAGCAATCCAATGCTCGGTATCCCTTTGTGCAAAGAGTGGATTAATTGTCAAAAAAATTAATACCAAACTGAGTAGAAATCTTTTCATGTGTATGGAATTAGGATTTCTACAAAAATAAAATAAAAAATGAAATATTTTTAATAAAGTTTAAATAAATGTTAAAAAAATATCGCCAATTTTTAACTAAAAGCCATCTTGGATACGAAACTGGTAATTAACTTTTAAGCTTGAGCTGTGTGATTATCTGTGGATAGTTCTTTAATGGGTGATTTTTTTAATTCTGCTAATTTTTAAGAATGTGGGGTTGTATTGATGAGTGGAATAATATTAATAAAAAAATCCCGGTGAAATTCACCGGGATTATATTTTTTTTGAAAAAGTCAGCTTATAGGCTTACTCTTACAAATCCTGTTACTTTTAAGTCTGCATTTACAGATTTTACGTAATCAGCAACTGAGATACTTCCGTCTTTAATGAAATCCTGGTGTACCAAAGTGTTGTCTTTGTAGAATCTCTGCATTTTACCTTTCAGGATGTTATCGATAATGTTTGCAGGCTTACCTTCTTCAGTAAGTTTGTGTCTTTCGATTTCTAATTCTCTGTCGATAGTTTCCTGAGAAACAGCAGTTTCATCAAGAGCAATTGGGTTCATTGCAGCAACCTGCATAGAAACAACTTTAGCCGCTTCTTCAGCTCCGTCTACTTTAGCAGAAAGAGACGTGATTGCAGCGATTTTGTTTCCAGCGTGGATGTAAGCTCCTAAGAAATCTCCCTGGATTCTTTCGAAAGATCCGATTTCGATTTTCTCACCGATAACTCCTGTTTGCTCAACTAATTTCTCAGCAACAGTGATCCCGTGGAAATCTGTAGCTAAAAGCTCTTCTTTAGTAGCTGCGAAGATAGCCATTTCAGCTAATTCGTAAGCTAGCTCAACGAAAGCTTCGTTTTTAGCAACGAAGTCAGTTTCACAATTTAAAGAAATTACAGCACCTAAAGTGTTGTCTTCGTTTACTCTTGCGATTACTGCCCCTTCAGTAGACTCTCTGTCCGCTCTGTTAGCAGCAACTTTTTGTCCTTTTTTTCTAAGGATATCTACCGCTTTTTCGAAGTCTCCTTCAGCTTCAACTAGAGCTTTCTTGCAGTCCATCATACCTGCACCTGTTTGGTTTCTTAATTTAGCTACGTCTGCAGCAACTGGTGTATAAGACATAATATCTATTATTTTTTATTTAAGATTAGTATTAATTTTTAGCTTAATTTTAGAGCAGTGCAAAGATAATGATTTTAATGATAAACTAAAAAATGACTTTTCACGTTATTAATATATTTAATACTATTTTAAAGGTTTGATTAATGAAAAAAATCTTCTTCCTTCTATTTATATGCATTTTTGCCCTGGGTTTTTCTCAAAAAAAGAAAAAAACAAAATCTAGAGCAGTTGTTGAAAAAGAAACTGTAATTATCTATACCGAACAGGAAGCCGAGATCTCAAAGGAGGCAAGAGTAATTGCCGGTTTTTTGAAACAGAACCCGGGACACGCAAAAACAGACTATTTTAAAAGAAAGCTGATTGATATTATCATGGCCGGTAATTCTCCTGAAGCAAAACCTACGATTAAACCCATCAGTAAAGAGAAAATTGAAAATATCGTTAAGAATAATGAATTGAATAGCGGAAAAACGATTGCTGCAAATAAAACTTATACTGCTAATGGAAAACCTGTTTCTAATAATACAGCCGCAGCTATTGAAGCTTTAAAAGAAGAAAGAAGGACTACCTCTTTTGCTTCAGCAGGTTCTGCCGGAACTGCAAAAACTGCGGGCGCATCAACAGCATCCAAAGCTGAACCTAGTGAAGAAGGTAAGAGGAGAGCGGCAATGCTTACCCATCTGTTTAATAACGATGTTAACAAAAGTGAAGCTTATATTAATATCAAGAACAGATCCTCATGTAACCTTATTGTTAAGATAAGCGGTAAAAAATACTATAATCTTACGGTTCCTGCAAAAGGGGAGAATTTTATACTGGTTGATAAAGGGGAGTATGTAATGACCACATCGGTGTGTGATGCAAAATATTCTTCCTTAAAAAAAATCACCCAGGATATTGAAATTGCCCTGAACGTTGCAGAATAGAATAAACAGAAGAAAACTAAAGAAAAACGGTTAAGAAGAAATTCTTAACCGTTTTATTTTTTATCCTTTAAACTGACCCATTGCAATGAATTTGTCCTGTCTCTGGGTTTCAAGCTCCTGTCCTGTAAATTTGGAGAAGGCTTTGATGTTTTGTAAAATTGAATTTTTCAGGTTCAAATAGGTTGTTTCCTGATCATAATGAGCACCTCCAAGCGGTTCCTCAATGATTCCGTCAATGAACTTTTCTCTTAAGGCATCCGCCGGAGTAAGATTTAATGCATTGGCTGCATCTTCTTTGTGATCCCAGTTTCTCCATAAGATAGAAGAGCAGCTTTCCGGTGCAATTACTGTATACCATGTATTTTCCAGCATATATACTTTATTTCCCACACCTATTCCTAATGCTCCACCACTGGCACCTTCTCCAATGATGTAAGTGAAGATCGGAGTTTTTAGCTGAACCATTTCAAAAATATTTCTTGCAATAGCTTCTCCTTGTCCTCTTTCTTCAGCTTCCAGCCCCGGATAAGCTCCCGGTGTATCTACTAAAGTTACCACAGGGATATTGAACTTTTCAGCAAGCTTCATTAATCTTAAGGCTTTTCTGTATCCTTCCGGATTTGGCATTCCAAATCTTCTGTGCTGTCTTTCTTTGGTCGTTCTTCCTTTTTGAGTCCCTATGATCATTACTTTCTGACCATCAAGGGTAATCAATCCTCCAATCATTGCCGGATCATCAGCGAAATTTCTGTCTCCATGAAGTTCTAAGAAACTGCCTTTGTCTGCCATTCCATTGATATAATCCAATGTATAAGGACGATCCGGATGACGGGACAGTTGTACTCTTTGCCAAGGTGTAAGATTTCCATAGATTTCTTTTTTCTTTTCTAGAATCTTATCCTCAATCTGGCTGCATGCTAATTTTACATCAACACCACTTTCCTCTCCTACTAAAGAACACGTCTGGTATTGATCCATCAATTCTTTGATAGGAAGCTCGAAACTTAAATATTCCATTTCTTGAAGTAAATTAAATCTTTCAAATGTATGAAAAATTATGATTATTCTATTTAAAATTATTTATAGCATTGTTTATTCTGGAGATACTTTCCTCTTTACCAAGGGTTTCCAGAATGTCCGGAACATCTGGTCCTTTCAGTTCTCCTACTAAAGATAATCGTAACGGCATCATGACTTTACCCATTCCTAATCCTTTGTTTTCGGCGAAATCATGCATTGTCTGCTTTAAAGTTTCACCCACAAAGTCTGTCGTTTCAAAAGCAGCGGCCAATTCACCTAAAATTACTGATGTTTCTTCATTCCATGCTTTTTTTGATGCTTTTTCATCATATGAAGTAGGAGCTTCAAAAAAGAATTTTCCATTTTCATAGATGTCTTTCGGGAAAGTGGCTCTTTCTTTCATCAGATGAATTACTTTCAATAGTTTTTCATCAGAAGCACCGGAAAGATCAAGATCTGTGTTTTTCAGAATCTGAAGAAGTTCTTCATCAGATTTCATCTGAATATATTGATGGTTGAACCACTCAGATTTTTCTTTGCTGAATCTTGCTCCCGCTTTATGTACTTTATGAAGATCGAATTCCTTAATCATTTCATCTAAAGGAAGTATTTCTTTATCATCTGCAGGAGACCAGCCTAATAGTGCCACCATGTTGATGAAAGCATCAGGAAGATATCCGTTTTCTCTGTATCCTTTAGAAACTATACCTGTAGTGGGATCTTTGAAATCTAGAGGGAATACCGGGAATCCGAATTTATCTCCGTCTCTTTTGCTTAATTTTCCTTTTCCTTCAGGTTTTAAAATTAAAGAAAGGTGGGCAAACTGTGGTGCTTCCCACTGCATTGCTTCATATAATAAGGTGTGAAGACCTAAAGAAGGCAGCCATTCTTCACCACGGATGACGTGAGAGATTTCCATTTCATGATCATCAATGATATTCGCAAAATGGTAAGTTGGCATTCCGTCATTCTTTACCAGAACTTTATCATCTAAAGTATTGGTATTGACTGAAAATTTTCCACGGATGATGTCTTCAAGATTCAATACTCTGTCAACAGGCATTTTAAATCTTACGACATAAGGCGTCTTTTCGTCTAATAACCTTTGAACTTCTTCTTCAGAAAGGGCAAGACTGTTTCTTAAACGGTTTCTTGTTTTATTATCATAAGAGAAAACATCACCTTTCGCTTCATATTCTGCACGCATTGCATCCAGTTCTTCCGCAGTATCAAAAGCAATGTAAGCATAATCAGTCTTTAGGATCTGTTCTGTATATCTGTCGTAGATATCTCTTCTTTCAGACTGTCTGTAAGGAGCAAATTTTCCTCCTTTCTTAGGACTCTCATCAGGAATGATTCCGCACCATTCTAAAGCTTCTTCAATATATTCTTCAGCTCCTTCTACATATCTGGCCGTATCTGTATCTTCGATTCTCAATACAAATTCTCCACCTTGATTTTTGGCAAAAAGATAATCATATAATGCAGTTCTTACGCCTCCCAAATGTAATGGTCCTGTAGGACTTGGAGCAAAACGTACTCTTACTTTCTCCATTTCAATTTTAATTTTTGCAAATTTACTTAAAATTATGCGTTTAAGAGATGATTTCTGACGGTGTATTGTTTTTTAACCCTGACTTTTTTACTTATTTCCATAGATTTTCGATAAATACGGTTTTTAAACTCCCAATTTTATTTTTAGGATAATAATTTTTTATTCATTGATTACAATCCATGAACTGTGGTTATGAATAATATACTGATAGGTAATAATCATTGGGTTTTATTTATGAGTCTGTTTATAAATGAGGGTAAGCGTATTTTGATAATTTGAGTTTTTTAATTAATTCATAATGAGTGATTGTTAAAGTATTTATTCATAATATTTTAATTGTGTATTAAAATCACTAATAAATGATATATATCAGCTGTTGTTTTGTATTTCACATATTGTTGAATTTTATAATTGTTGAAAATTTTTAAATAATACTATGAAAAAACAAATTTTATTTAGCTTCAGTACAGCGTTGATGCTTTTCATGGGGTCATGTTCTTCAGAAGATCTGAATAATAATGAATCTACGCCTGATAGCCCGGCAAAAACTAATCGTTTGTCAGCAGCAAAATTTGCAGGAGATGGAGTGTATGATGTCTTGGGACACGGTTTTGATGTGGCGGGGGAATATGCCAATGCTAATTCTGCAGGATTTAAAGTAATTGATATTGATCGCTTTAAATCTGAACAGGCAGCAAGATTACTTTCAGAAAATACCAATACACAACAATATGTTGAAGAATATGGAGAGAATGCGGAAACTATTCTAAAATGGTTTCCACAAAAGTTGATGCTACTGCTGGTATTCCTTTATTTAAAAAAACTTTATCAGTAGGATTTAATTCTGCATTTACTACCAACCATAAATTTGATGCCAAATATATTTATGGCAGTTACAATCTTATCATTAAGCAAAAAAGATTAAGATTTAATGCTACCACAGATATGTTAGCGGATTATGTAACTCCGGAATTTACCCAGGATCTGCAAACAAAAACTCCTCAGCAGATTGTACAGGATTACGGAACCCATGTTATGATCGATATTTATACAGGGGCTAAGATGGATATCATGTTCCAGTCTGAAACAAGTAATGAAAGCCGTGACCGCGCTGCCAGAATTGGAATAAAAGTAGGGGTGAAATCTATCTTTGATTTGGATGTAACCAATGATGTGAATACTTCGGAATCATCTATGAATTACTCTAAGAAATTATCCTATAGAACAAGAGGAGGAGATCCTTCAAAAGGTTTGGTTGGCGAATTGAATCTTGATCAGACTACTCCAAAAATTAATATTACAAACTGGCAAAGCAGTTCCAATGCTAGCAATTCTGTATTAGTGGAATTTGGAAATAACGGACTTGTTCCTATCTATAATCTGGTAAAAGATGCTGCGAAAAAAGCTCAGCTTAAGACGTATGTTGATCAGTATTTAATTGATAACCAAATTTCATTGGAGTATAATACTACAATGTTATATGGCTACCAAAATCAGGCAGACAGTAATCATTATTTCACTTTCAATACAAACCTTCAGCCATCTTCTTACTGGACTAATGAAGGACCGACATTTAAAGTATTTCAGTATAAAGCACCTGATACAGTTCCTATTTACTGCTATAAAAGTACTTCAGGAGCAGATCATTACTTTACACAGGCAAGCACATTACAGCCATCTTCTTATTGGAATGTTTATATGAGAGTAGCATTCTATGCTTATAAAATTCCGGGAGCTGGAAGAATTCCTGTATACAGCTATAAAGCTAAAAACGGATCGGATCATTATCTTTCAGTGTCACCTAATTTAGGTCCTGTGAACTATTGGAGTATCAGAGAAGGTATTGCTTTCTATATTCCAGCTAATTAATTTTTGGATTTATAAAATCAATTTGGTAATACACTATGAGTGGGGTTGGTAATTCTGGCTCCACTTTTTATTTTAAATTAAAAAAGGTTAGATTGAATATGAAAATAGTAATTAAAATAGTTTATGGTAATTAATTATTGCATTTTGTGATATGGAAAGTGTTCATTAAATGTATTTTAATCTACTGTTAAATTCACTTATCGATGATATATATCATTAGTGATTTGTCCTTTCACTTGATGATGAATATTATCTTTGCAGGAAATTTTTAAATAATACTATGAAAAAACAAATTTTATTTTGCTTCAGTAGTTTACTGATGCTTTTTATGAGTTCGTGTTCTTCTGAAGATCTGAATTCAGAGGTAACGCCTGAAAGTCCAGTGGCAAAGGCTAATAACAGAATGTCTGCAGCTAAATTTGCAGGCGACGGAATTTATGATGTCTTAGGACATGGCTTTAATGCTGCAGGAGAATATGCTAATGCTAGTTCTGCAGGATTTAAAGTGGTTGATATTGATCGTTTCAAAGCTGAACAGGCAGCAAGACTGGTTTCTGAAAATACAAATACTCAGGAGTATGTTGAAGAATATGGAGAAAATGCAGAAACTTACTCCAAAATGGTATCTACAAAAGTAGATGTGACTGCAGGAATCCCTTTATTTAAAAAAACACTTTCGGTAGGATTTAATTCTGCGATTACTACCAATCATAAATTTGATGCCAAGTATATCTATGGTAGTTACAATCTTTTGATCAAGCAGAAAAGATTAAGATTTAATGCAACAACAGATATGTTGGCTGATTATATTACACCTGAATTTGCACAGGATTTACAGGTAAAATCCCCACAACAAATTGTACAGGATTATGGGACTCACGTAATGGTTGATATTTATACCGGGGCAAAAATGGATATCTTATTCCAGTCTGAAACAAGAAATGAAAGTCGTGACCGTGCTGCAAGAATCGGAATAAAATTGGGAATGGCTAAGATTTTTGATGTTGATGTTCAGAATGATGTCAATACATCAGAATCTAGCATGAACTATTCTAAAAAATTATCATACAGAACAAGAGGAGGAGATCCTTCAAAAGGTTTGATTGGGGAACTTAATCTCGATCAAAACACTCCCAAAATCAATATAGCAAACTGGCAGAACAGTTCTACACCCAATAATTCCGTATTAGTGGATTTTGGAAATAACGGGTTAATATTTATTTTTAATCTGGTAAAAGATCCTGCTAAAAAAGCAGAACTTAAATCATACATTATCCAATACCTTATCGATAATAAAGTAATGCTGGATTATATTCCGGTTCCAATTTATGGATTTTATAGCGGTTCAGATAGAGATCACCTGCTTTCTACATGGGCTGGAACTCCTAATAATTATCAGGCGGAAGGCGAGCAGTTTAAAGCGTACAGTTATAAAGCACCTAATACAGTCCCTGTTTATCAGTTCTATAGTGCAAATGACAGGGATCATTATTATTCCACTTATCAGGGAACACCATGGAACTATACCTATGAAGGAATAGCTTTCTATGCAACAATGGATAGCACAAAAAAACCTATTTATCAATTTTACAGTGGGAGCGAAAGAGATCATTACTACAGTACTTATCCGGGAACACCCAATAACTATGTTGCAGAAGGAATTCCTTTTTATGCTTATTAACTAAATAATATTAATATTTTACAACAAAGAAATCGCCTCAATTTTGAGGCGGTTTCTTTTATATAGTAAAGAAAAAGATATTATTTGTGGAAAATTTTATAAGTAATATTAATTTAAGACTAATGTTTTCTATGTTCTTATAGTTGAAAATCTACTTTCTTGTAGTTAAAAATGTATTTTTGTAACTTATAAGTTTAGTTGATCAATGAAAAGCTTTTTTGCTTGTCAGAATTTATCTCAGAAAATACAGGAATAAGATTATATATTTTTATTACTGCTATGGAGAAAGGGTGAAACTAAATAATTTAACGTACTAACAAATGAAAATTATTTTCCACGAAAATCAATTATGCTATAGAGGGACTTCTAATGCTCTTTTTGATTATGCTTATTATAACGAGGAAATGCTTGGCAACGAGTCAATGATCCTTTATCCTAAAAATAGTCCGAATAACGCTGAAGAAGCCATCAGACGTTTTAAAAAAAGATTTAGCGTTGTTGGATATAGCGATATCAAGGAAAGGGATGAAATTATTAAAAAGGCAAATGCAGATCTTTTTTATGCAAT
This sequence comes from Chryseobacterium sp. RU33C, assembly GCF_900156015.1. Classification (NCBI taxonomy): domain Bacteria; kingdom Pseudomonadati; phylum Bacteroidota; class Flavobacteriia; order Flavobacteriales; family Weeksellaceae; genus Chryseobacterium; species Chryseobacterium sp. RU33C. The sequence continues at coordinate 73,849 of NZ_FTMT01000003.1, forward strand.
AAAATCCGGAGAAAGAGAAACAGATACTCCTCATGATCTTATTAAAACGGCTATTCATGCGGTTTTTAAATATAACGAACCTTACGGTGATGTTTATGCCTATGTCTCTGAATGGCTGGCCAAAACAATGAGCGGCGGAAAACTTCCTTTTGTTCCTCATATTGTAGATCTTCCTGAAGTGAGTGGGGATCTTCGCGCTGAGTTGAATATCCCAAAAGATGCCGTAGTATTCGCGAGATATGGCGGAACTGAAACTTTTGATATTGGTTTTGTGATGGAAGCTGTAAAAAAGACAGCCCTGAAAAATAAAAATATATACTTTGTTTTTATGGGAACTGATGAATTTGTAAAGAGAAATTTTTTCAGGTCTTACAAGAATATTATTTTCCTTCCACCGACAACTGATGTAGAAAGGAAGGTGAAATTTATTAATACTTCTGATGCATTTTTGCATGCCCGCACGCAAGGAGAGAGTTTCGGAATGGCTGTAGGTGAGTTTTCTATTAAAAATAAACCTATTATAACATGGTCCGGATCTGATGAGAAATCACATCTTGAGATTTTGGGAGATAAAGCCATATTATATAGCGACAAACAGGATATCATGCAAATTCTGAAGGATTTTCGACCGGATGCAGGTAAAAACTGGGATTGCTACTCAGAGTTTTTCAATCCTCGGGTAGTCATGGAGAAATTTGAAAATATTTTTATCAGATAATTTAGAAAAAAGGCTAGTGTTACAACAAACATTAGCCTTTACTATTTTGGTCTGAAAGAATTAAAAAAGACTTCTAATTCTCATCTTTATTTTTTTTGTGAAAGATAAATTCAGATTGAGTTTTTGCTGAGGATATTTCTTTGAAAAGGAAAGAATAAATTTATCAATGTTTTTTGCGGGGAAAAAGGAAAGCTCTTTCCAAATGCCTTTATATAAAGGATGGAAGTCTATAAATGTCTTATAATTGTCAGCATTCACCGTTTTCCAGGAATTTAAAAATGTTGAAGTGTCAAAATCATTTTTATGTCCCCAGTTATTGATCTTTTCTGAAATTTCACTTTCTTCCCGTGCCCATGACTGGTGTATTAAGTAAAAATCCAATGGGAGAATTCTGCCTTTATTTGTATTTCTGGCATATTCATAGTGAGGATAGTTTGTAATTAGCATACACTTTTCATCAAAAGGAGTAATGACAAAGAATCCCTCCGTATTATGTTTGAATAATGTCACAAAATTTACCTGAAAATTAAAAGGATTTTTAGCCGGGTTATTTAATAAAAATTTATTCCTTTTCAAAAATTGGGCTAATACTCCGAAGTCATAAGCATATTCATCACCATCCATCTGGATATGCCATCCGCCGGAACCCATTTTTTCCGCCATCATGTTCCTTTGTCTGGTTTCCAGCTCCATTGGCTGCATCCCTTCAATGAAAAAAGTGTCTTTGTAAAAGATGATTTTATTCTGAGTATCCAATTTTTTGATAGCACTGAAAACACTTTCTGGAATATGAATGTCATTTCCTGCCCAGGTTTTATTATTGGCATCATAACTTATTACGATACAGTCTGCATGCTCATAAATATGCTGAAGAGATGTAAAGATGTAACAGTAGTCATATGATAGAAGATATCCTACTTTAATAATATTTTTTTTACTCATTTTTTATTTTATCTAAATTGGAATAAAGACCGTCTAATATACCTTTTATGTACGCTTTCGCCATGGAAAATTTTCCTTTTTTAAGTGCTTTTCTTGCAAACTTCCATCGCTCTCTGGTCACATATTTTAAATTTCCGTCATACAGCCTGCACATCCAGATCCGGTTTCTGGTAATATAATACTCATAAAAACTACCTTTATCGCTGGCAAGATTGAAAGCTTCACATTGTGTATTGACCGCAATTTTCCATTGGGTGTTTTTAAGAAGCCGCAGACACCATTCAGACTCTTCATAATACATGAAAAAGCTGGTGTTCATTAAGCCTACATCATCCAATATTTCTTTTCTGAACATCAAGGCGCTTCCATCTACATATTTTATATTGTAGTTATAATGAGGTGCATTTACATGGTTTTTATCCTGTTCAGAATGGGTGTGTCCACCCTGAAAACCTTCCTCTGGAAATAAGAGTCCTCCGTCTGAGAATATTCTGTCACGAATATTTCTGTAACAGATTCGGGGGCCAATGATTCCTATATCTGGAAATTCTTTTAAATCGTTATATAACTGACTAATTGTGCTGCGGGATATTTCAATGTCCGGATTTAACAATAAAAAATAATTCTTACCATCTTCAATCGCTTTTTTAATGGCTAAATTATTACCGAAAGCATAACCCCCGTTATAATCACTTAAAATAAAGTTGATTTGCTTTTGTAAGCCAAGTTGCTCTATTTCCTTTCTGTCTTTTGAATGATTATCTACTACATAAATAGATTGTTGCGAAATGCCTTCGTTTAATAATGAATTAACTTCTCGCTGGGTATCTTCAAAAGAATTGTAATTCAGTATGATAATGGCCAGGTCATCCATTAGTGTAAAATCTTTTTCCATTTTTCAATTGCTTTTTCTTCAGAAAAATTATTTTTAAAATATTCCTCAGCCTGTATTTTCATATCCTGATAATAAGATTGATCCAGCAGTAAAGACATGATCTGATCTTTAAAAATTTCAGGATGATCACTTACCAGACATCCATTTGAAGTTTTTGAAGGGAACCCATCAATTGCTCTTTCTGTTCCCACCATAGGAAGACCGTAAGATAATGCTTCTATTACCTTGATTTTGATTCCTGTTCCCTCCAGCATCGGGCAAATTGCAATTTTTGACTGGTGGTAATATTCCTCCAGGCCTTCTATAAATTCTATCAAGGTAACACCTTCTCTTTCTTTAATATGCTTGCAAATTCTCCCGATAATTACAATGTTGATATTTGGAGGAAGCAATGGATATGCATGGTCAAAAAACCACTGTATGGATTGTATATTGAAAATGTTTTCAGACCCCACAAAAATTAAATCATACTTTTTACCAAGATCACTTTTTTCAAAATGAGTGGGGAAAGAAGGTGGTATATTGATTACCTTTTCACCCAGGAATCTCTTAAATACAAGATGCTCATCTTCTGAAATGGTGATTATTTTATCAAATTTTGAGAGATTGTTGATTTCCTCATTGAAACGTTTTCCAATATCTAATGATTTGTTTTTGTAAAACTCATTGAGGGTAATCCAATCATGGGTATCTATGATCTTTAAAGTGTTTTTCATAGATTCATGATCAATTAATCCTGCCCAGAATTCATAATTGATGATAACGGCATCATATTTTTCCTTATTGAAGATATCAGTAAATTCTTTCTTTGCAAAATCTGTCAATAAGTGGTTATACTCATTAGGTTTCTTATAGAATTTTGATATTTTGTGCTTCCAATAATCTGTTGATGTTTTTACTTTTAATGGTCTGTGTTTAATTAAGAACAGATGGTCAACAATATTCTGATCAAAATCTGTAGTATCGTTTTGGCTCTTATAAATCTCAGCGGCTCCTACCAGATCAATGTGATATCCCATTTTTTTTAAAACAGTAAGGGTGGTTTTTGCTCTCGTAGTATTTCCTGCCCTGTTTGAAAATGGATTTTCAGGAAAAAAAAATAGAATTTTTTTGGTCATTATAAAGATGTAATGGCGGAATTAAATTTTTTGATGATGGTATCCCATGAATAGTTTTTTAAAACATAATCTTTTGCTTTGATGCCTTCAGAAACAAGATCATCCTGTGACTGCTGCATATAAAACGTTAATGCCTGGGAAAATTCTGTGCTGTTTGTAAAGCTTTTCCCGGTTTTACTCTTTTCAACATGAGAATACAAGACCTCACAGTTTTTATTTACAATGATAGGGATTTTCAGTAACATAGCCTCTAAGGTAATCAGTGAAAGACTTTCATAGAATGAGGGCATTATAAGTGCGCTGGCATTCTTCAGTAAAGTATTTTTGAGGTCGTGATCTACAAATCCGGTAAGGATAATATCATCTCCCTGAGTTATTCTTTCCTCAAGAGAATTTTTGCCTGCCATAACTAGCTTTACATCACGATATTTAGGATGTTTTTCTTTGAAATCTTTAAAATATTCAATCATCATGACACAGCCTTTGTCTTCAACAATCCTTCCTATATAAATAAAATATTTGGTATGATAAAGATCCTTGGGCAGTGCACCCGATGCTGTATCATAATCATCAAAACCAATCCCCACAATTTCTGATTTTAGCTTTCGTGCCTGTGGATAAACTCTTTCTACAAAATCTTTTTCAATTTGTGTATTGTACATGATGAATTTTGGAAGAGAAAACAATTGTGCATAACCATCAAGATAAAATTGAGGCTCGTCGTGTGCTGTTGGGATAAGAATGCTTTTCTCAGCAACTTCTCTAATCCCGATATTGGTAGGATGATATAAATAAGTGAAGAAAATAAAAGCCTTATAATCTTCTTTTTTGTCTTTTATAAACTGAATTAAATCATTGGAAAATGGTCCCTGTACTTCTAACCATTCATTAAAATTGAAGTCTTTTTTGCTGTATTTAAATCTCTTATAAAGCAAATAAGGGAAGTTTACAAAGCTTAGTCTTCTGCTGTGATATTTATATAAGTTACGAGCTATTTTACTTAGCCCATTAAATCTTTTTAAATCCTTTTTTAAAGTTTTAAATCTTCTTACTTTAATATCATTGATGATTTCAATCCCTTCCGGATAATGATTATCCCAACGTTCGAATTCTATAGCACATGTTGTGATAATTTCAATATCATACTTAACAGACAATTTTTCAGCTAATAATCTTGCGTGAAGTTCTGCACCTCCGTTAATTTCCAGCCCATATCTTTGGACTACTATTGCAATTTTATCTTTCATCTGAAATATTATGAATTCATCTTTAAATCTGGTGATCTTCTCATAAGCTGATAAACCAGAAAATGAGGTAGATTAAAATTATTTTCTGCTTTTTTTGAAAAATGCGTTTACTTTTTTTCTTATTTTATTATAAAGAGTTCGCTCTAGATAATTAACTCTGTTGTTTAACCTTTCAATCTCGCTCAAATAAAAAACATTATTGACATCACGGCCTCCGCTGCTTTCTTTTTTAACAAAACCATCAATGAAATTCAGTCTTATTCTGAATAGCTCCCCAACAGATGGGATAGAAAAATTCTCTGCGATTTGTAATTTTGCTTTTTCTCTCATCGGGGTCAGACTGTCAAAATTGTTTTTGATGTATTGGAGCTTTTCAACAGCATCTTTGAGACTTGGCCTGGCAAGCGTTAAGCCTTCGTCAATCAATCCTTTTGTATTGGATGTTTTGATGAAATCATACTGAATAAGAAAGCTGTTATTTACATTCATAAAGTCCAGATTCCCGGAATAACCCGTTCCGACTACAATTTTTCCATAGGCCATTGCTTCTGCCATTGTCAGTCCGAAACCTTCTGAACCGTGGAGAGAAATCAGAACATCAGCCTGCTGGATCAGGGAATGTAATTTCTCCTTTGAAAAATGCTCATTAATGATGATGACGTTCGGAATATTATTGTAAGCTTCCAGCGCTTTCTGGGCATCTTTGCTTCTTTCAAGATTATGCGTTTTCACGATAAGAACGCTGTTTTTATCTTCTTTAAAAACTGTTGTGAATGCTTCCAGCGTAGCTTCCGGATTTTTTCTGATGGTAGTACTCAGAGAATCGAAAATCGTTAGATAGATCCTGGAATCCGGAGAAATATTATATTGGCTTAGCTCAAAATCCTTAGACTCTGCCATTTTTTGAATCGGATGAGAAAATCTGATCACCGGAATGCCGGTATACTTTGTAAAGATATTCACACAGAAATCACTTGGTACCCACAACTCATCAAAGACATTTAATATCTCAACAACTTTATCAGAAACTTCCGGAAATTCCCAGGCCCAGTAAATAATATTATAATGATCCTTAAGATTCAGATCCTGATTCTTAGAAAAAAAATTGTTAATAAAATTGATATTAATATGGAAAACATTGATTGAAGCTGATGCTTCGGAATCCGTATCCATTTTTTCAAAAGTTTCACTGGAATAATTAATCCGGTTTACTTTGATTCCCATTGCTTCTAATGCTAAAGCATTTAATCTGGTCGCTTCGGAAATTCCGAAATTTCCGTCAAAAAAGCCATGGTAATTTACACTTAATGACATGGATTATAGTGTTTTAAGTTTTTCTTTTACTTCTTCAGGTGAAAATACTTTCAGGCTGTCTACAGAATTTCTGCTTAATGTATTCCAAAGATCTTCATTATTATTTAGCTGAATAATAGCCTCTGCAAAACGGGTTTCGTCATTGGCAATCAGTACATTCTTTTTATCGGTAAGCATCATTCCTTCTGCCCCAATATCCGTGGTAACCACAGGGAAAAAGTATTCAAAAGCCTGCCCGATTTTTCCTTTTACCCCAGCTCCAAATCTTAGAGGAGCTACCATAATTTTTGAATTCATAAAATGCTCTTCAATGCTTTCCACAAAGCCTAAAAAATTAAACTTAGGATATAATTTAAGATCCAGCTTTTCTGAAACATTTCCGATAATGCTTACCTCAATCTCAGGATTGGTTTTCCAGACAATGGGCATTATTTTTTCATATAAAAACTTTACCGCATCAATATTCGGTTCGTGAATAGATCCTATGAAGGTAATACCTTTACTATCAATGAAATTTTTTCTTTCAGAAATATCAATTTTTGGATAATGAATATTAGATACCGTAATGATCTTATTTTTATCTGCATACTGGCTCATAATTTCTTTTTCCTTATCAGATATGGCAATTATATAATCCAGTTGCGGTGCAACAACTGTTTCCAGGCGGAAAAAATGTTTGTAATTTTTCTTTAATGAAATACGCGTCGGTTCCAGTTCTATGGCTCTTTTAAACCTTAAAAAATGAATATCCACCATATCATAAATAAATTTGGCAGAAGGTAAAATGGTTTTCATTTTTTTATAAAAAAGATTCAGAGCCAGAGGGCCGTTAAGCCAAACGTAATCTATCTTTTTAAAAGAAGACAGGAAATCATAGATATTTCTGTACTTATTATTCTCTGTATAAACGATAATATTGTGCTGCTGATAAAACTTCACATAAGAATCATCTTCAAACATATGGGGAGCAAATAAAATGCAGTTGTATCCTAATTCTTTGTAAATAAATATAAGTTCTTTCAATCTGTTAGCCCCGGATTCTTTATCATGGGCAGGGAAATCTCTTGATGCAAACAGGATTGTTTTTTGGGAAGCGTCATACAGATTAATGTTGACTATATCTTTAGACTGAAGATATTTAAGTTTTTCTTTTCTTTCGAAGTGCTTTTTTATTTTTTTTAAGATTCCCATTTGTCAGTTTTTAGTATCAAGTTCAAAAACTTTATTCACCCAACAATCCAAAGTGTATCTGTGGTAGATTTCTTCCGGAATTTTCTCGTAAGGTTTTTCAAAAAAAGATTTGTCAAGATTACTAATATTTTTGTTTAAAATCAAAATATTATTGGGATTGTAAAAATCATAGGTTTTAATGGCTTCATTATCAGTAATGATTTTCTTTTCCAGAGATATGGCTTCAAAAACTCTGAAGCTGAGACCATATTGCCCTTCACGCATCAGATCCAGCAGAACTTTTGAATTTTTATAATATTTTGGAAGATCGTTATGCGGAATTTTTTTAATACTGAAAATCAGGAAAAGATTTTTAGGTACTGTCATGAAAATATTGGTCAGTTGATGTTTCCATGATTTTTTTCCAATAATCATAATCTGGAATTTTAATCCCTGTTCAATAAGCTTTTTAGCCAGTAATTTTATAAGTGAGACTCTTCTGTTATCATAAGAGGTGATGTAGAAAAGATCCATTTCAGGCTGTTGGTTTTCTTTTGGACAGTACGGAAGGTAAATGTAATTGGTTAATTTTTCGAATCCGTGTTTTTCGACATCAAAATAGTCAAAGGAAAAGACTTTGTCAAAAAGATACAGTTTGTCTTCCACCGGAACTCTTTCAAGATTATCATAAAGATAGGTGACCATACGGTCTGTAGATTTTCGGATTTTTTTAAGCGTAGAAAGGTCAAATGTATCCGGATTCATCACCAGGATCTGATCCTGATGTCCTAATTTTTTCAGAGAATCCAGAACGTATTTCTGTCTTTTTTCAGTCTTAAGATTTTTATTTAAAAAAGTTTTACTTAAAGCATTTACGGCTCTTTCGTTGAAATTGGAATGAGTAACAGTACTGATCTTTATATGATGAGCATCAATACCTCTTTTGCATAATGTTTCAACAATATACTTATCATAATTCCAAAAATCATAACTAATGATACAAATCTTCATTCAACTAATTTTGCTCTTTTTTTAATGATTCATAGGTTTCGTAAACGCTTAAAGATTGCAGGTAGGATAACTGATAGCCTTCTTTTCCGTCTAAAATACCTAATCTCATTATATAGGCTTTAAAAAATTTAAAAGCAGTTTTAAGATATTGAACCCCAACACTGTATTTTTTTCCTTTAGCAGCCAGTTCTTTCCCCTTTAAAATTCCGTAGTGAATCATTTTTTTTCTGTAAGATTCATAATCTGAAACGGAGTAATGGAGTAATTTATTTTTTAAAATCCCGATGGTTCCGTTTACCTCAAGAGTTTCATGTACTTTTTTTCCTGCCATATATCTGGCCTTCGATTTTCTGAACAGCCTGAAATTTTTGTCAGACTGTGTTCCTGAAAAATGAATTGGTTTCTGGGCAAAAAAGAATTTCCTGTAAAAATAGTAGGCATCCTTTTGCCCGGGTTTGTTAAGCTCTGCAATAATTTCCTGCTTCAGTGCCGGAGTAATTCTTTCATCACCATCCAAAAATAAAACCCAGTCGTTGGTTGCATGATCAAGAGCCAAATTTCTTTGCTTTGTAAAATCCTCAAATTTATTCTGAATCACCTTTACATGCGCGAATTTTTTCGCAATTTCTACAGTTTTATCCGTACTAAAAGAGTCTATCACTATTATTTCATCACAGAAATCGAAAGACTCAAGGATATCCTGTATATTTTTTTCTTCATTATATGTTATGATCAAACCACTTATATTCATCACAATGATTTGTTTGATAAGGAAATATGTATTATCTCTCCTAAGGTCATTCTAAATAGTTTTAATCTTTCAAAGATAAGTTTAAATTTGAATTTTATAGACGAATCTTTGTCATTTATCTCTATTATGCAGATTCCGAAAAATACCACCTTTGAAGAATACACTTTATTGTAGCCGGATGTATATAGCAAATACAATTCCTAAATTTTTAAAAAGTGAAAAAATATGATTTTTTTATGTTTTTAAAGTAACCTCTGATGGTGTAATACACGTATTGATGATACATTAAAGGTATGACTGTTGACTGCCATACCCATTAATATTTTCCGGAATCAACAGTTAAAATATTGATCGTGTTGAAATAACCGATGAATATCCGTTTATTTATACTCAAGAATAGTCCTTTCGATAATCTTCACGCAGTCCAGCAGTTGTTCTTCAGTAATGACCAATGGTGGAGCTAATCTGATGATATTGCCATGGGTAGGTTTTGCCAGAAGTCCATTTTCCTTTAATTGTAAGCAAAGATTCCATGCGGTAGAGCTTTCAGGCGTATCATTGATCAGAATAGCGTTTAGAAGACCTTTTCCTCTTACTTTGGTAATAAGATCTGTTTTTTCAATAAGCTTGTTAATTTCAGCTCTGAAAAGTTTCCCTAGTTCTTCTGCTCTTTCAGATAGCTTTTCGTCAGCTACTACATCCAATGCTGCTACTGCTACGGCACAGGCGATAGGATTTCCTCCGAACGTGGAACCATGCTGTCCCGGTTTAATAACATTCATGATGTTGTCGTTCGCTAAAACAGCAGATACAGGATACATACCTCCGGAAAGTGCCTTTCCTAAGATCAGGATATCCGGTTGTACATTTTCATGGTGGCAGGCAATCAATCTTCCTGTTCTTGCGATACCCGTCTGAACTTCGTCAGCAATGAAAAGAACATTGTATTTTTTACATAGTTCAGAAGCGTTTTTAAGGAAGTTTTCATCCGGAACATACACTCCGGCTTCTCCCTGAATAGGCTCTACAAGGAATGCTGCAATATTTCCAGCTTCTCTGTTTAGAACTTCTTCTAATGCTGCGATATCATTATAAGGAATTTTGATAAATCCTGGTGTAAAAGGTCCGTAGTTCTGGTTGGCATCCGGATCATTAGAGAAAGAAACAATAGTGGTTGTTCTTCCGTGGAAATTGTTTTCACAAACGATAATTTTCGCTGCATTTTCTGCAATTCCTTTTACTTCATAACTCCACTTTCTGGCTAATTTTACGGCAGTTTCCACAGCTTCTGCTCCGGAGTTCATTGGTAAAACCTTGTCAAACCCGAAAAGAGTCGTTATTTTCTGTTCGTACTCTCCTAATTTAGAGTTGTAGAAAGCTCTTGAAGTTAAAGCCAGCTTTTGGGCCTGCTCCACTAAAGCGCCTACAATTTTAGGATGAGAATGTCCTTGGTTCACAGCAGAATATGCTGAAAGAAAATCATAGTACTTTTTACCTTCCACGTCCCAAACGAAGACACCTTCTCCGCGGTCCAGAACCACTGGAAGCGGATGATAGTTATGCGCTCCATGTTTGTCTTCAAGGTCAATAAAATACTGTGAGTTTTTTGTTTGTTCTGCTGTTGACATATTGTTGTTTTTTACAAATTTACACAATATTAATGATATGTATAAACAATTACCAAGTGACGTTTGAGGGGAGAATTGAAGTAGATTTTAGGGTGGAATAATGGAGGATTAGAAAATATTTTCCCTGTTGACAGACTGTTATAGGTAATATATCTTTATAAGGGTGAAATTTTATTTTCAGTTTGTTTATTAATTTTTATTCATTCCTCGGCAATAAAACACGGTTAGAACTGCTTCGTGCTTTGCATTAAAAATTTAAAATTTACAGGTTAAAATAAAAACTGCCTCTTTTTGAGGCAGTTTCATTTTTATTAAAAAATAATCTTAGTGATTATCATATTTTCTATCCATTACAAAATCCTCCATGAATTTTGTAGTGTAGTTTCCTGAAAGGTAATCTTCATTATCCATCAGTTGTCTGTGGAAAGGAATCGTTGTTTTTACTCCTTCAATATAGAATTCTTCAAGCGCACGTCTCATTTTTGCAATTGCTTCCTCACGCGTTTGAGCAGTAGTGATAAGCTTAGCAATCATAGAGTCGTAATTAGAAGGGATTGTATATCCTGAATATACGTGAGTATCTACTCTGATTCCGTGTCCGCCAGGGATGTTTAATCCTGTAATTTTTCCCGGAGACGGTCTGAAGTCTGCATAAGGATCTTCTGCGTTGATTCTACACTCGATGGAGTGTAATTTAGGGTAGTAGTTGATTCCTGAAATAGGAGTTCCGGCCGCAAGAAGAATTTGTTCTCTGATCAGGTCATAATCAATTACCTGCTCAGTAATAGGATGTTCTACCTGGATTCTTGTATTCATTTCCATGAAATAGAAATTTCTGTGTTTGTCTACAAGAAATTCAATAGTTCCCACTCCTTCATATCCGATGAATTCTGCAGCCTTTACAGCAGCGTCACCCATTTTCTCACGAAGTTCGTCAGTCATAAACGGAGAAGGTGTTTCTTCCGTTAATTTCTGATTTCTTCTCTGTACAGAACAGTCTCTTTCAGAAAGGTGGCAAGCTTTACCGAATTGGTCACCCGCAACCTGAATTTCGATGTGTCTAGGCTCTTCAATCAGTTTTTCCATGTACATACCTCCGTTTCCAAAGGCCGCTACAGCTTCCTGAATGGCAGATTCCCAGTGATCTTTAAGGTCTTCAGCTTTCCAAACAGCTCTCATCCCTTTACCTCCACCACCAGCAGTAGCTTTGATCATTACAGGGTAACCTGTTTCTTCAGCTACTTTTACAGCGTGTTCGTAAGATTCGATCAACCCGTCAGAACCTGGTACACATGGTACACCTGCTGCTTTCATGGTAGCCTTAGCGTTTGCTTTATCTCCCATTTTTTCAATCTGCTCAGGGGATGCACCAATAAATTTGATACCATTCTTCTGACAGATTCTTGAGAAGTTAGCATTTTCAGATAAAAATCCGTAACCTGGGTGAATAGCGTCCGCATTGGTAATTTCCGCAGCAGCAATAATGTTAGGGATTTTAAGATATGAGTCTTTACTCATAGCAGGGCCAATGCATACCGCTTCGTCAGCAAATCTTACGTGAAGACTGTCTTTATCAGCAGTAGAGTATACTGCAACGGTTTTGATCCCCATTTCTTTACAAGTACGTAAAATACGCATTGCAATTTCGCCACGATTGGCTATTAATATTTTTTTGAACATCTCCGAAATTTTAAATTATAAATTTTGAATTTTAAATTATTTTAAATGAAAAAGATTCATCTAAAATTTATAATCTTTAATCTAAAATTCCTTAAGATGGATCTACTAAGAATAAAGGTTGGTCGTATTCTACAGGAGTAGCGTCATCAACCAAAATCTTAACGATTTTTCCGCTGATTTCAGATTCAATCTGATTGAAAAGTTTCATTGCTTCAATAACGCAAACTACTTTACCAACAGAAACTTCGTCACCTACATTTACAAATACATCTTTATCAGGAGATGGTTTTCTATAGAAAGTACCGATCATTGGAGACTTAATCGTTACATATTTGCTGTCATCAGATGCCGCTTCAGCTTTTTCAGCAGCAGGTGCAGCAGCAGGAGTTGCAGCAGGTGCAGGAGCAGCTACTGCTTGAGGTGCAGTGTGGTATACTGCAGGTTGTGCATAAACAGCATCGCTTCCAGCTAATGGAGTTTTAATAGTGATTTCGAAATCTTTAGTTTTGTACTTCACTTCTGATACTTCAGCCTTAGATACAAACTTGATAAGATTTTGTATGTCTTTAATGTCCATAAATTTGATATTTGATTTGATGCCAAAGATACCAAAAAAACGTAAAAAACAACAAAAAACCGCCAAATTTTATCAAAATTGGGCGGTTTTTGTATTAAAATGAGGCTTTTTCAGCGAAAAGCGACTCTTAGTTTTCTTCAGTAGCAGCTACTTCTTTTTCCAATACTACTTTACCTCTGTAGTACAATTTTCCTTCATGCCAGTGAGCTCTGTGGTATAGGTGAAGCTCTCCTGTTGTTGCATCTTTAGCTAATTGAGGAACTACAGCTTTGTAGTGAGTTCTTCTCTTATCTCTTCTTGTAGACGACTGTCTTCTCTTTGGATGTGCCATTTTCTAATAACTTTTTTAATTGATGAGCGATGAGATTCATCATCTCATCATATTTAAATTATTCTATTTAATTATTGTCTTTTAATTTTCTTAAAGCATCCCATCTAGGGTCACTTTCATGTTCTTCTTCTTCAGTTACCTCAATATCTTTAGGACTGAACTGGTCAAGAATTTTAAGATCATCATCACTTACATTGGGTGAAATCTTTTTCATCGGGATAGAAAGCATTACATTTTCATAAATCAAATGTGCTACATTGAAAGCATGCTCTGCGGTAGGAATGGTAATGACATCTTCATTGCTGTCATCATATTCTTCCCCGAAATTCACCAAAATTTTGATTTCATTCTCAATAGGATAGTCGAAATTTTCATTTGTGATGTCACAAACCAATTCAACCCATCCATTAATCTTAATCTCAAATTCTAAAAAAGTAGTGTGTTTATCAAGTGATACATTCACTTCTATTCTAGGATTTGTAAATTCCTGCTCAGTGTCAAATAATTGAAAGAACGTTTTATCTATCTCAAACTTGAACTCGTGTCTTCCGTTTTTAAGTCCGGAAAAGCTTACGTCATAGTTTCTTAACTTGTCCATAAAATGAGTGTGCAAAAATATGCATTTTTTTTATAATAACAAATAAAATCTGAAACAAATTAATTTAAAATTTGTTTTAAAGATTTATGCTTCAGTTTCCTCCGGTAGATCTTCATCTATTCCGTTGTCTACAGCCATTTTTCTAGGCTGAAGGCGGTTGTTCATCAGTTCGCTGTACTCACTTCTGTTCTTGAAGACCTTGATCGCTGTGAAGATAGCTTCTGTAAAACTCTGCTCATCGGCCACATTTTTTCCTGCAATATCGTAGGCAACTCCATGATCCGGAGATGTCCTGATAAAAGGAAGTCCGGCAGTATAATTTACTCCTTCTTCATAGGCTAATGTTTTAAAAGGAGCCAGCCCCTGATCGTGATACATTGCTAACACAGCATCGAAATTTTTGTATTTAATCGGTTGGAAAAAACTGTCTGCAGGGAAAGGGCCGAATGCCAGTATTCCGTTGTCAGAAAGTTCTTTGATGGCCGGGCTGATGATTTCAATTTCTTCATGACCAATGACGCCGCCATCTCCTGCGTGAGGATTTAATCCTAATACGGCAATTTTAGGTTTTTGAATGCAGAAATCCTCTATTAACGTTTGATTTAATACTCTGATCTGTTTCTTTATCTTTTCTTTGGAAATATTTTCTGCTATCTGAGCAATAGGAATATGATGCGTGGAAACGGCTACTTTAAGCTCTTCAGTGACAAGGAACATCAGTCCCTTTTTATTGAATTTCTCTTCAAAATACCCTGTATGTCCGGCATGCTTAAAGCCCATTTTTACCATTTCATCCTTGTTGATGGGAGCGGTTACCAATACGTCAATATCTCCTTTCATCAAAGCTTCAGTAGCTGCTTCTAAAGAATCAATCGCCATTTTGGTGGATTCTTCAGTAGGAACTCCTAATTCTACATTCACATTTTCTTTGGTAAGGTTAACCATATTAAGTTTCCCTGCCTGAGCCTGTGAAGCTTCGTTAACGTAGTTGAAATTAAGATTCAGCTTAAAAATATTTTTCTGATAAGTGAATAATTTTCCCGAACCAAAAATTACAGGCGTGAAAAAATCTGTAATAGTTTTGTCTTTCAGAGACTTCATGATGATCTCCGGACCGATGCCGTTGAAATCACCGATTGAAATTCCTACTCGTACTTTATGGTTTTTTGGGCTCATTTTGATTATCTTTGAAGATTATAATTTACAAATTTAGCAAAAAATAATATGTTCACAGGAATTATTGAAGCAGTTGGTGTTATTGAGAAGATTGAAGAAAAAGGAAGCAATATAGATTTTACCCTCACATGCCCTTTTACAAACGAACTGAAAATTGATCAGAGTCTTGCGCACAACGGCTGCTGCCTTACCGTTGTTGAGATAAAAGACAATCATTATGTAGTTACAGCGATCAATGAAACATTGGAAAAAACGAACCTTGGAAAATGGGAACTGGGAACTGTTGTAAATCTTGAGAGATGCATGAAGATGGATGGAAGACTGGATGGCCATATTGTTCAGGGACATGTTGATAAAACCGGTGAAGTGGTGAGTATCGAAAATAAAGACGGAAGTTATTTTATTACCATGAAATATGAAAATGACGGAACTTTTGTAACGGTACCTCAGGGTTCTATTACGGTAAACGGAATCAGTCTTACTGTTGCTAAAAGTGAAGATAATCAGTTTTCCGTAGCTATTATTCCTTATACCTGGGAATTTACGAATATGAAACATTTGAAAATTGGTGATAAAGTAAACCTGGAATTTGATATCATTGGTAAGTATATTGCTAGGTTAATTAAAAAGTAGAATGTCAATAAATAAGTATAAAGGATATAGTTTAAGGAATCGTGTGTTTTTCGGTTTCCTGCTGGTATGTTTTTTAAGCGTGGTTGCTACATCACTTGTTCCTTACTTTGTATTGAGAAATCATTCTTTACAGCAGAGTAATATCGATATGCAGGATAAAACCAATGCTGTAATGCGATATCTGGACTATGCCGTAAGCCAGAAACTTATAGAAACAAAAGATCTTCCGGAGGTTTTGGGGAATAAAATCTTTGAAATAGCGGATATCAACCAGCATGACATTTTTATTTATGATCTGAAAGGAAACTATTTGCTTTCCAACAAAGATGAAGGATTGGTGGAGCAGAAAACAATTCCTCTGGAAATCGTTAATAAGATCCTCTCTACTGACGCAAGAGTAGATATGGTCAATTATGATGCTGCTAAGGATGCTAAGCTTACCTCTTCCTACCTTTTGCTTAAAAACAATGAGCTTGAACCCATCGGAATTGTTTATATCCCTTTATACCATAATGAATCTGCTTATCTTGAGGTTCTTCATCAATATGTAAAATATATTCTTTTAGTCGATATATTCCTTATTCTTTTCAGTATCTGGATCAGTTGGGTGACGTCTAACAGTCTTGCAAAAACCATCACCAAGTTTTCTGATATGATTACCCGTATTACCTTGTTTGAAAACGAAATGCGTCCTATCAGATATTATAAGAATGATGAGCTTAATGCTTTGGCCAGGGCTTATAACAGGATGATTTTACAGATTCAGGACCAGAAAGAAAGACTTAGATTCAAAGCATCGGAAGAAGCTTGGAGAGAAATGGCCAAACAGGTGGCGCATGAGGTGAAAAATCCATTGACGCCAATGAAGCTGACCATTCAGAATTTTGAAAGAAAATTTGATCCTGAAGATCCGAATATCAGAGAAAGAGTAAAGCAAATGAGTAAAACTATTGTGGATCAGATTGATCTTATTGCTACAGTAGCTTCCGCATTCTCAGAATTTGCCAAACTTCCTGAAAAAAATAATGAAGTGATCAATCTGAATACGGAAGTTGAAGATATTCTCCGTGTATTCAATGATGACAGTATTTTCATGCATGCCAACAAGACGAATATTATGATTAATATGGACAGGATTTATCTTTCCAGAATTATCACAAACCTTGTTACCAATGCAAAACAGGCAGAAAGTGACCAGAGAAAACTGATCATCAATGTAGATGTGGAACAGCACCAGAGAAGAGTGATTATCTCTGTTCAGGATAACGGAATCGGGATTCCTGAAAATATGTACGAAAGAATTTTCGAACCGAATTTTACTTCTAAAAGCAGTGGGATGGGGCTTGGTTTGTCTATGGTGAGAAAAATGATCGAGGATTATAAAGGTGAGATCTCTGTGAAATCAGAAGTAGGGAAGGGGTCTACATTCATTATTACACTACCTACCAATTTATAGTGAAAGCCTTTACATTTAAACAATTTGAAATTCAGCAGTCTAAAGACGTCTTCCGTGTAGGAACAGACGGAGTTCTGCTTGGAGCTTTGGCTGACATTGAAAATGCGTCCAATGTTTTGGAAGTGGGAACAGGAACCGGATTAATTTCTCTTATGCTGGCACAAAGAAATTCACAGGCATACTTTTTAGGATTGGATATTAATGAAGAAGCAGCAAAACTTACCCAACTCAATTTTGAAAATTCTCCTTTTCATGCCAGGTTGAAAAACGCTCATCAGGATTTTAAAACTTTTGAAACGAAAGACCGGTTTGATCTTATTGTGTCCAATCCTCCGTATTTTGAAGAATCAGGATCTGAAAAAGATAAGATTGCACGTCAGACTGTAGAGCTCAACTTTAGACAGCTAATCAGTAATGCGGCAGAATTATTGTCTGAAAACGGAATCTTTTCTGTAATTATACCGGTGGAAGCAGGAGAGGTTTTTGTTTCAGTAGGTAAAGAAAACAGTCTGCATCTGAACAGAAAAATTAATATCAGGGGAATTGAAAATGCAAAGGCAAAAAGATTGATTCTTGAGTTTTCGTCACATGAAAAAGAAATCAGGGAATCTGATTTTATCATAGAAAAAAGTCCGAGACAATACTCGGACCAATATCTTGAACTCACGAAAGAGTTTCATGTCTTTAAGTAAGGCGTTTGAGAATAATTCTTATTCAAATAATTCTGAAGTATCCAATACTGAAACTTTTCCGTCCTCACATCTGATCGCTTCACCCGGGAAGTTCTGAATCATGTGATAATCATGGGTTGCCATTACTACTGCAGCACCATTTTCAAGGGCAACCTGCTTTAATAGCGTCATAATTTCATTGGAAGTTTCAGGATCAAGGTTTCCTGTCGGCTCATCCGCTAAGATAAGATCCGGGTGGTTAAGAAGAGCTCTTGCGATGGCAATACGCTGCTGTTCTCCTCCCGAAAGCTCATGAGGCATTTTGTGCTTCTTGCTTTTCATGTTCACGCTTCCTAAAACCTCGTTGATGCGATCTTCCATTTTTACTTTGTCATTCCATCCTGTTGCTTCAAGAACAAACTTCAGGTTTTTTTCAACCGTTCTGTCTGAAAGCAGCTGGAAATCCTGAAAAACAATTCCTAGTTTTCTTCTTAAGTTTGGGATATCGGACGGCTTTAGTTTTGCCAGATCAAATCCTACAACAGCTCCGTGTCCTGACGCCAACGGAATGTGTCCGTAAAGCGTTTTCAGAAGGGAACTTTTTCCGGAACCTGTTTTTCCGATAAGGTAGCAGAATCTCCCTTTTTTAATGTTAAGATTTACATCAGAAAGAACAGTAAAGTTTTTTTGCGCAATCTTTGCGTGTTGTAAACTTATAATATTGTCTCCGGAGATATTGGTATGTGGCATAATTTAATTTTAAAGGCTGTTTCTTATAAAAATATTTCAACTTTTAAAAATAGAAAAAAGATGTTGATTCAGCCTAAATTTTAGTAAATTTTAACAACAAAAAATGCCTGAAAAGGAACTTCTCAAGCATGTTTTGTATATGATAATTAGAAATTATCTCTTAGCGCGTGCAGCACTTACAGTTAATCTCTTTCTGCCTTTAGCTCTTCTCGCAGCCAAAACTCTTCTTCCATTTGGCGTAGACATTCTTTCTCTGAAACCGTGTTTGTTTCTTCTCTTTCTTTCTGATGGCTGGAATGTTCTTTTACTCATTACTATATGTTTAAATCGTAATTAATCTATTAATTTTCAGGTTGCAAAGATATATAAATTTTTATAAGTTACAAACTTTAATTATCTTTTTTTAAAATAAAATTTATTGTTTTTCGGTTGGGTATTTACAAACCCTCACGGGAAAACCGTTTTCCGGTGCAAAAATAATATTTAAATGATTTATATAAAAGCTCTATCTTTGAAAACTTTAATTTTAACGAAAAATAAACACCGGATGTTTACACCAACAGAACTTTCAGATATTAATACATTACTTACCCAGGAGAGCAGAATAGTGATTCTTACCCATTATAATCCGGATGGAGATGCTATTGGTTCAAGTTTAGGATTGAAACATTATCTGAAAGCCAAAGGAATTCATGCAGAGGTTATCGTACCTAATGATTTTCCGAAATTTCTGAAATGGATGCCGGAATCTAAAAAAGTTATTATTGCAGAATATAAAAGAAAGCTTGCTGCGGATATGATTGCCGGAGCAGATGTTATTTTCTGCCTGGATTTTAATTCTCCGTCAAGAATCGGATTGTTGGGAGACTGGCTAATAAAAGCTCCCGGAAAGAAAATCCTTATTGATCATCACCAGCAGCCGGAACAATTTGATTTTGTTTATTCCGATACAGTAATTCCTGCCACTTCACAGATGATTTATCATTTTATTGAAGCAATGAATGATGAAAAACTGGTGAACCAGGATATGGCAGAATGTCTTTATACCGGAATAATGACAGATACAGGAGGATTCCGTTTTCGTTCCACCAGTGCTACTACGCACAGAATTATTGCTAATCTTATTGAACACGGCGCAGATCCTGCTATGATTACTTCCAATACATGGGATACCAATACGGTTTCCCGACTGCATTTACTGGCTTTGGTTCTGGGAAGAATAGAAGTGGTGAATGACGGAACAGTAGCCATTTTAAGCCTGACAAGAAATGAACTGAAAGAATTTGGTTTCCAGAAAGGAGATACAGAAGGCTTTGTAAATTATGGTTTGAGTATTGCCGGTGTAAAAATGTCTGCATTCTTTATGGAAGATTTGTACGAAGATTTCGTTAAAATTTCTTTCAGAAGTAAGGATGATGTGGATGTGAACCAATTCTCAAGAAAATATTTCAACGGTGGCGGACACATTAATGCAGCCGGAGGAAAATCTTTAGATTCTTTAGCCGGAACAATAGTAAACTTTAAAGAGAAGGTAAAAGAAGATGCCTTGTAGAAGCGCAAAAAGAATAAATTGTGAGAAGGTAAATAGGTTGTAAATCCTTTTTATCTCAAAACTCCTACATCTTTTTCCGGAATCCTTTTTCTTCCAATTCCTGGCAGGTATAATCGTAAACCTGTTGAAATATTTCATCCATATATCTTTTGTTGAAAAGACTGTATTTCGTCATTTTGGGAGGATCTAAAAATATATTACAGTATTTCGCTTTAGAATACACAGACTTTGCAATGGCTAAGTGAAGGATTCTGTCAAATTCCTTCATCAGGCTCATTTTGTTTAATTCATCATAGCTGATGGAATTAACATGAGAAGCAATCAGGAAATTACATTTATCCAGGATAGGTTCAATAGGAAGATTATCAAGAACGCCGCCATCCACATAAATTTTCTCTCCAATTCTTACCGGAGGAAGAATGAACGGGACACTGGAAGATGCCAGTAATGGCCCAAAAAGTTCTCCTTCAGAAAAGAAATCTACGATGCCATGAGTCATTTCTGTTGCAGCCACATACATAGGAATTTTTAAAATGCTGAAATTGTCTTCCGGAAAATAATCTTTGAACAGTTTTAAAATAAAATTAGAGCTGAAAATTCCGTTTTTTGACAATTTTAAGGATGATCTGGAGAAAAAAGAAGTCTGTTTTACAATTTCCATCATTTCGTCCGGCGTTTTTCCAAAAGAATAAAAAGCGCCAATGATAGAGCCTGCACTTGTTCCTGAGATTATGTGCGGTTTCAGATGATATTCTTCCAGGGCTTTCAGAACAGCAATGTGAGCAATCCCACGCATTCCTCCACCTGAAAGTGTAAGCCCGATAACCGGTGGTGCCGGTGGTTTCTTTTTTTTGAATGAAAATAAAGCCATTACCAAAATTATCCTCTACTAATATACAGGATTTTTTGTTATGCACGGTTTAATTTGTCAGGTAACCTGTTTTATAAAACCAGTTTTTTTGGAAGATTGTGAAGAAGTTCTGTGTTGATGATTTCTGCACAGATACCGGGTTTTTCCCAATGTCCGTTATGTCCGCAGTCCAGAATGTAAGACTTGATATTTGTTCTGTCCGGAAGATGTTTGATCATCATATCTGTTTTTACGGCATTGTCGTGTTTGCCTGCCAGTACTAATATTTTAGCTTCCAGATTTTCCAGTACATGTTTTTTGTCGGTTCTTTCCACCATGCCTTTTACACAGGCAAGTGCTCCCATATTGTTGGTGGAAAGGGCGGTTTCAAGAGCAATTTCAATTTTCCCTTCCAGAATATCTCTTTCATTGGGATTAAATAAATTAGGAACTCCGGCTCTTGCATAATGGGCAAAAGCATCTTTAATGATTCTATAGCTTTTAATACGCTGCTGCTTTTTCTCTTCATCATCCGCAAAGTAAGTAGAGAAAAATAAAGTGAGACTTTTTAAAGAGCTGGGATATTTTTCTGCAAAAGCAAGCGATGTATATCCTCCCATAGAATGTCCCAGAAGATGTACTTTTTCCAAATGCTGATGATCCAGAACTTTTTTTACTTCTTCAGCAGTTAATTCCATGGTATGAACTTCAGCTAAAATTTCAGACTGACCGTGACCGGGAAGATCAATTTTGAGTAATGAAAAATCTTTGGAAAGATGATGCTCCATATCACTCCAGATGGATAGATTTTCCATAAACCCGTGAAGAAGTACCAAAGTTTCTTTTCCGTTTCCTTTTCTTTCAAAGTTCAGCATGATTCTAAAATTTAGAAGGTTAAAAATAATACAGCAGGTGAGATGCTGCAGATCCGTTTCTCCTTTCAAATTTAATCAAAAAAAGAGCATTTAAAAAAATGCCCTTGTCTTTTATTGAACTAATTCCTTGTAAATCTTTGTTTCCCAGGGCTTAATGTCTGTTACCCCATATCTTTCCTTTTTAGAAATAGCAAGGTTGTCCAGCATATCTACAAAATTTTTGTAACTGGCTTCATCTGTCGGCTTTACAATAACTGTGAATTTGTTAGGAGCCGGAGCTTTCTTATAGGCATCGGCAATAATCTTTGAAATTTTGATTCCACTGAAATCGGTTTCCTTAAGGTTTTCTGTATTCAGATCTTTCTGATTACTCTGATGATAAAATACCCGGTTGTCTTTCCCAAGGATAAATGTAATCTGGTTTTGATCCCCAATTACAGGAATATCCGTAGGATGAGGATTTGGATCTTTTGCTGGTAACCCTAAATCCATTACGTTAGGTTTTGTAAAATTAGTTGTGAACATAAAGAAAGTGATCAATAAGAATCCCAGATCTACCATAGGAGTCATGTCTACCCGGATCATTTTTTTCTTTTGTTTGCTGCCCTGTTTCTCTTGTGCAATTACTTCTGCCATGATTAAAATTTTTGAATGTTAGACTATAATTTTTTTAAAGAATTCATACAAAACATATGCCTTGATTATTGATAAATCTATAAATTCATGAATCTATTGATAGTTTTGTAATTTATTTTAAACATTTCTGTTTCTTTTAATACATTTTTTATAATCGGTTAATCATGGTGGTGTTTTTTTAAGTTTTTTTATCTGCGGGACATATAGTAAATATGTATGGAATAAGCTCAAGATCCAATAAAAAAACTCACACGATAAAGTGCGAGTTTTAAATGATATGTGAATAATTTATTTATTCTTTTTATAGAAATTCACTCCGCATTCAAGGAATTTTTTGAAGTCCTCTTTAGGCATATATCCTGAAACAGGTGTATTGATTACTTTTCCGTCCGGAGTTATTAAAACATAGTGAGGCTGAGAGTTATTGTTAAAGTTAACCTGCTGGAATAAACTCCATCTGTCCCCAATTGTTTTTACCTTTTTGATCTGACCGTCTCCAAGATCGATTTTTGTTTTTTGATCTTCAGGAAGCTCTTCTTTGTCATCCACATACAGAGATGCTAATACAACATCATTCTGTAGGATTGGCAAGATGTCCGGTTCGCTCCATACAAATTCCTCCATTTTTCTACAGTTTTCACATCCGTATCCTGTAAAGTCGATCAGGATTGGTTTATCTTCTTTTTTAGCCAGTTCTATTGCTTTGAAGAAGTCGTGTTCCGGATGCATTCCCAAAATTCCGTCATTTTCATCATGGAAATAACTTACATTCAGTGGAGGCAAAATTCCGCTTAATAACTGAAGTTTAGGACGCTCAGACGGAATTAAACCTTGAATAAGGTAAATCACAAAACCAATACCCAATACCCCTAATATCTTTCTTGTGACAGAAATTTTAGGTTTTTTATCATCATGCGGGAATCTGATGAATCCTAGTAAATATAATGCTAACCCTAATGCAATAATAATCCAGATGGCAATAAAAAGCTCTCTTTTTAAGAAGAATGTTTTGGAGACAAGATCTGCTTTTGATAAGAATTTTAAAGCCAAAGCCAATTCTACAAATCCTAAAACAACTTTTACCGTATTCATCCATCCTCCGGATTTCGGAAGGCTTTGTAATGCCTGCGGGAATAACGCCAGCAATCCAAAAATAATTGCCCATGCCAGCCCGAATCCTGCCAAAGCAAAGGTCAGCAGCATAGGAACATTGGATGAACCTGTGACAGCGCTTCCTAATAAACTTCCTAAAATAGGTCCTGTACATGAGAAAGAAACAATCACCAGCGTTAATGCCATGAAGAAAATACCGATAATTCCTCCTGCCTCTTCTGCCTTCGAAGATTTGTTGGCAATTGAACTTGGCAGCGTGATATCATAATACCCGAAGAAACTTCCGGCAAAGAAGATGAATATGATAAAGAACGCAATGTTCAGCCATACGCTTGTAGAAATTTCGTTGAAGATATTTCCGGCAATACCATCAATAATGTGGAAAGGAATACTTAGTAAAACAAAGATCAGAAGAATGAAAAACCCATAGATCAGCGCATCTCTTTTTCCTTTTGCTTTGTTTTTATTTCCTTTGGTAAAGAAAGAAACCGTTAGTGGAATCATCGGGAAAACGCATGGCGTAAGCAAAGCAATTAATCCTCCGATAAATCCTAAGAATAAATACGTCCAGTAATTTTCATCCACTTTAGTAGAAGCAGTCCCACAATCTGTTAATGGTTTTTTGAAATCGATGGTTGCAATTTTCAGCTGCTTTGGATCCAGTTTTGATGTCTCTGTAATCGTAGCTTCTGTTTTTGCAGGATTTTCAGTAACGGTCTCGGAAACTTTCACAGAATCTTTTACAGGGGCTGCTGTTTCCTCGGTTGAAACCACTTCCGTTGCCCCTTTTGGGGTAACTTTTTGATTGAATTCTAATGTGTTGGGAGCAAGACAGACTCTGTCATCACAAGTCTGATAGGTAATCTCAGAAGTGACATCTGCAGGCTTGGTAGGATCTTTTAATTTAAACTTCTGCTTAAATCCAGCCGAATTGGAGTAGAAAACAATGGTACCTCCAAATGCTTCGGAAAATTCTTCATGTTTTTTACCCACTTCGGAAAATTTTCCGATCAATTCAATATTCTTTCCTGTAACTTTATATTCTGTCGGAATTCCGGTATCTTCCGGTAAATCTTTAGAGTAAATATGCCATCCGCTTTCCATGGTAGCATTCAATACCGCTTCGTATTGATTGTTTCCCAGATCGTTGATGGTGAATTTAAACTTTACAGGATTCTTGATCTGTGCAGAAAAACTAAGAGTAAGAAAAAAGAAAAAGAGAAACGAAAGTTTATGAATCGAAGAGAGTCTCATATTTTTATTTTAGGTAAATACTGTTATACAAAAGTAATTGTTTTTTATAGATTAATCAATTAGTGAAACTTTTCTCAGCTTTTTTTCTATTTTCAAATTGTTTTTTAGAGCCATAAGCCCTTCTATTACATCTAAGTGAGGGAAACCTGTTTCATGATTTTTTCTGCTGATTTCTGCCATTATTTTCCAATGTCTTGCAATTTCTTTCCATGCAAAAAATAAAGAGTGCTTCGGGTCGTACATATGCGTAGGCTCACTTTTAGCGCCATTTATTTCTATGATTTTAAAATTTTCCCCTTCCTGCAAAAAAAATGGATTTTCATACATTATATCTAATCTTCCGAAATAAAAACCATTAACTTTGGTGCAGATTTCATTTATTTTTTTCTCTAACTTTTCCGTAACCTCGGTTGAAATATCAATAAATTTGGCTCCTCTGGTGTGGCTTCCGAACGGAATCAGCATAATCTCTTCATTTTCGGGAAGAATTTTCTGCATCTCGCTGCCCATTTTTTGTTCTATGGCTTTGATCTGAAAGGCACTTCTGGGGTTTCCCATCACCAGTTCTCTCAAGGTATTTTTGCCATTTCCTTTTACAGAAAGAAATTCTTTTTTCACCATTCCTGTAATTTTTCCTTTGCTCTCGTTAGGAAATCTGTGATAAAAAATGCCGACCTCATTTTGATAATTTATTTTTTCCTGAATCAAAAAATCATAATTGTTGTTTTTTTGATAATTATTTAATTCATTTAAATCTTCAAGCTGTGTAACCCCTAAACCTTTCAAACCAATATTGGGCTTTACAATAATGGGAAATTCTATTTTTTTTGATTGTAACTCAGATATAATTTCCTGAAATGAGATCTCTGAAGATACTAAAATAGTTTTCGGAATCCAATCTTTGGGAATCAAATCATAGATTTCTTTTTTGCTTTCCATAGCCATACCTCCATATTTTATAGAAGGATTAGCCCCATGGAAGAACAAGAGCGTTCTTGCTTTCCATGCACAGTAAAGCCATACTGGAAAAAGCGGCAGATAAATGGAAAATGTGGACCAGTATTCCCAATGTACAATTTTATGAAATTGATGTTTGAGTTTCATTTTTAAGGAGAATTTTTTCAGGTTTTGAAAGTGGGTTGAGCCGGTCATAATGCTTCATTGTAATTTCTTCGGAAATTACAACCTGTGTCGTACTGATGGTTTGTATCGTATTTTGCCTTTTTATGGTAATTCCGTTTTCCAGATCATTGGTTTTCTGATGATGAAAACTCCAGATTGTTTCTTCTGAAATTGTTTCTTTCCGCAGAAATTCCTGAAAAATCTGTTTTCTTTCTTCTCTTGCAGTTTCATCATACAAAGTAGCGGAAGACCAAATATAAGGACGGTTAATGTTTAACCATTTAAAATGTTTTTCCGAACCGTCCCAACGAAATTCTGCCAATTGATTTTTCTGTACAATAACCAGCGTAAAAGGTTCAATATTTAACAACTGAATCAGTTGTAAGGCACTGGTTATATTTTCTTGTGCTATTAAATCCAGAACAATGAGGCCTCTGCTTTTCCTGTATTCTGTTTCTCTTTGATGATTTTCAAAAGCGCCGTTTAGTAAAACGATAGCATTTCCGCTTGCTGAAACCACAAACCAGGTTCCGTTTTTGGCGGTATCTTTCGGATAAAAAAGACCTTTTTCCTGATGGATTTTCTGGGCAGCACGATTGGGCTTTTCGTCCCTGTTAGAGGTCAGTACGATTTTGTCTTTATGCGGAAAATAGGTTACGGTACACATTTAGGTTAGATTTTGAGTTTCTCTGTATTGAATGGTAGAAGGCGCAATTCCGAAATTTTTATGGAGTAAATGACTCATTTTAATCTCTTTAAAAGCTACCTTTATCAATGCCTGATGATGAATGCAGTGCTCTATGTTGTACAGCAGTTCCCGATAAAAATTGGTGGGAATTTCTACAGAAATATTTCCTGCAATTTGCTTCAAAGTCAAATTTTTATTCGGCAGATCGATAGCAGAAAGTATTTCAGTAATTACTTTCATTGCCTTTTCCGGGTTTTCTTCTAATTCCAGATTTCTTTGTCTTCCATCATAATTAATTTGACTCATATGATAAGAGTTCAGTAAAATTTCAAGAAACTCAATAATATGCCTCGTATGACCACCAATGGTAGAATCGTCTAAAGATGGGATTTTGTGAGTATATATTTCAGTAGAAATTTTTTGCAAAAGCTCTTGTTGCCCGGTAAGAATCTCGCGTAAGATGGCATAAACCGACTCGTCTCTGTTCATACTTTATTTTTTTTTAATTTAAGTAAAAGAATCACACAAAAGACAAAAACGATGAGAGCAAGATAAAATAATTTTCCGCCATCATTATTGGTTGCAATTCCTAAAATAAAAATGTGTGATGCTATAGCTCCTATCATTGTGAAGAATCCTAAAACGGCTCCCCAAAAAGTGGTTTTTGGATTCAGAATTAATATTGCTGTAATAAGTTCTAAAATTCCGGAAAAAATCCTTCCGTACGGTTCTGCATGTAGTTTTGAAAAAATAGCAACCGAATCAGGATGAGCAGTAAATTTGAAAAATAGAGTCTGGAGTAGAATGATGGCGGGAATTAACCGTAATGCCCAATTGATATAGTTTTTCATAATGATGTGATTATGGTTTCTGAAGTAAAGCGTAAGAAAATAAATGATTATACTGTTGGCAATGAACGACTGCGTATTTATAGTCGTCAAAATTCACTGAACCAGTAAAAGTATAGATTTGTCCACCGTTTACAGATTTCAGTTTTCCTAAAGAAATAAATTGTGATGGTTGCTGTTCTTTACTTACATAGACATACAGATCCGGCCCGTTGCTTATGGTGAAATTGTTATTAAAAACCAGGGTCTGAATTCCGTCTTTTTCATAGATTTCCGCTTTTCCGTTCACGTTATTTCCGTAAGGACCCTGCATAAAATCTCCTGAATATTTTAGCATGGCATTTTCCGGTACCATTTCCATTAAATCTTCTGTTGATGTGTTTTCCCTGATGCAGGAAGCCAAAATAAAGGCTGTAAAGAATGCCATAATAATTGTTTTCATAATTCCTGATGTTTTTTTGTTGTAAAGTTTCCAATTAAAGGAATCAGAATTTTATTCTGTATTCTACATTAGCAATAAAACTTCTTGTCAATCCGTCGGGTCTGGATTTTCTTACAAGAAAAGGAACGCCTACGTTGAGCTGAATACTGTTTCTCCTGTTGATCTCGTAGTCCAGATAAGCATTTCCGTTTAATGTAAGACCTTCTGAATTGTTAATCTCTTGTTCTACATTGTTCTGGTTAGTAAAACGATCGTTTTTCAGGTGATAAATCGGCAAGATACTTGGTGTAAGTCTTATTTTTGAATTAATCATTAAAGGATAAGAAACCCTGAGCAAAATATCACCGCTTCTTTTAAATTTGTTGGTAGATAAAAATCCTCTCAATGCTGAACTTGCTGGGTATTGTGATGCCAAAAACTGATTGTCATTTTGTGTTAAAGGCTGCTGAAGAGCGGCAACCAGCTGGAGTTTTTTTATTTCGTAGCCAACGCCTACAATTAAATCAAACGTTCCTAAGCTGGATTGATAATCCATTGGCAAAGGCAGATTTTCTCTGGAGTTTCCTGCATCTGACAAAGGAATTTTTGCACCCAAAGTAAATTTCAGGTTTTTATTTGCCTGATAATTTGCATTCAGGAAAATATCAGAAAGTCCAAAAGTGGAAACATCATTGCCATTTTGTGCCAAAGTAGTAAGTTTTGCATCCACACCCAATTTTTCGTTGATTTGTCTGTTGTATTCAATATAATTTCCAAAAACAGAAATAGAATTGTCTGCTTTTCCAAAGAAAATCCCGGTTTTAATCTGATTGTGATACGCTTTTATACTGTCGTTATTATTTGGCTGGAGGCTGTTAATTGTACAGAATCCGGCATCACTGCATCCTTGAGCAGATAAGTAATTGCTTTGCAGAAGCAGTAAAAGCGCTGTTCCTAATAAAGTTTTAAATATTTTCATAGCGTTTTTTTTAGATAAATTGTTTATTTTTCTGTCAGTTTTTTCCAGTTTTGGTCTGCATTTTTTTTCAGTGTTGTTTCATTTTTATTCCAGGAATTCAGCGTATTGTTGAAAAATTTATTGTAGAATAAATGGGTTTTATGGTCAATTATTTTAAAAGTTGTAGGGTTAATTTCTACTTTTTCGCCATAATCTCCCAGTGCAAAAGCGCACCAACCACCATAAACAGGTTCGTATCTGGCAGGATCTTTTTTCAGGAGCTCTCTGTTTTTTTCCGAAGAGGTGTAATAAATTGCCCCGTTTACATTAACCGCAAATTCCTTTTTTCCTTTTATGGCCTTTTTCTGTTCAATGTAAGAAACAGGATCATATCCCTGAATTGCCAGTTTGTTTTCTAAATTCCGGTGTTCGGTTTTTTGTGAAAATGCTGTAAATGAAAACAAAAAAGACAGTATGATGATGATATTTTTCATATTAAAGTTGTTTTAAAATGTCCTCTAAAGAAGCTCTCTCTTTGTAGTCGGGATTAAAATGCCTCCAGACAATTTTCTGATTTTCATCTAAAATGTAGGTAGCAGAAACAGGCAGTCTTCCGGATTCATCAGAACGGCTCTTCCTGAAATCGTCTCCCAAATGTTTTTCGTAGAAGTCAAGAGTTTTTTTCTCAGGCGTGTAAAGCACATCAAAAAGTTCAGCGATTCTGTAGTTTTCATCATATAAAACAGAATATGCGGTTTTGGTTTTGCTTACAGTTTTTTCTATAAATTCCGGTTTTTCAGGGGAAATGATGACCAGCCTTACATTTTTGGATTCTAATTCAGGTGCGATATTTTGAAGACTTTCCACATACTTATTGCAGTATGGGCACCATTGTCCGCGAATGAAAACCAAAATGGTTTTCTTTTTTCCCTGAGACAAAGAAAATGTTTTTTCAAATTGATCTTTTGCCGTAAAATCAGGAATGGATTCGCCCACTATTTTACCTTTCACTTCACTTAATGTGTGGGTTTTCTTTGTTGTATTTCTTTTTTCTAAGACCGATTGTCCTACATTTAAAAATTGTGCAGCATTGTAATATCCATATTCATACTGCACCAATTCGCCGTTGTGATCTAAGAAAAGAAAGGAAGGATAATTCACAATTTTGAATCTTTTGGCAAGTTCTGTTCCTTCTTTTTCGGCATCAATGTAAAGGCTGATGAAGTTTTTGTTGAAAAACTCTCCCAATTCTGGATTTGGAAACGTATTCTTTTTCATCAGTTTGCACGGACCGCACCAGGTGGTGTACAAATCAATAAAGATGAGCTTATTTTGCTGTTTTGCCAGTATTTTGGCCTCTTCTACATTTTTAGCCTGAAAGCTGATTCCTTTTGTGCTTTGCGCATTAAATGAAATTGAGACTAAAAATAAAAATGTATAGATAATTTTTGTGAACATAAGATAAAGTATTTATTAAGAAGTTCCCCAAAACAAAAAAAATCACCCAATGAAAAGGTGATTTTTTTTAAATTTTATTTAAAGTATTGATAATCAGTTTTAAATATTGTCGTCTTTTTTTATTTTACGGATCTGCTCTACACATTTGTGCTTTTGGTTTTGGGCATTATGCTTGCTGGAATACTTGTATTTTTTCTGAATTTCTTCTATATTTTTGTTCTTCATAAAAATATCCTGGATGAGGTTTTGGCAGTGTGATGAGATTTTATTGATATAATCGTTGAGTTTATCCCAATAATCTCTTTCATTTTCTATAGCCTGGTTGATTTCTTCTTTGTTTTCAAAATAATAGCTTTCATGCATTTCCACAAAAAAATTTCGGTTGCGCAGCTTTTTCAGCCAAAGGTTTTTAGAAATTCCGGTTACATAATTAGCAAGACAGGTGTAGGCTTTGAAATCGTCATCATACAATTTCTCATACAAAATAATCAAGGCATCCTGAAAAACATCTTCTGCGTCTTCCAGATTCCCTTTGTTGGCAAGAACAAATTTTCGGGTGTAGCCGAAATATTTTTGATACAGAATACCAAAGGCAACGTTGTTGTCTTTCTGGAAATCTTCAATTGCTAAAGTGTTTGTTGCTCTTCTGTTCATGTAATCGTCAGAACTTTTTTTGTGTCTTTTGTTGCTATAAATCTTCTATCCTGTCTGAAAGGAATAATTCCCAAAACGGAATTTTCACGGTCTGTTAAGATCCAGATTTTTTGCCTTACTAAAATAGATAATTTTTCGTCCCTGAAAAATTTAGAAACTTTCTTCTTCCCTGAAAACGCTGTTGGATAAAATTCATCCCCATCCTGTTGTTTTCTCAAAAGAAGAGGGAACTGAAGCTTTTCGGCATCGAAATCCCATTCAAATTCTTTATTGATTCCGGAAATACTTTCAATATGATCTACAAGATCGAGGATCATCTGGTTTTTGGAAAAATCAAAGTGTTCTATCAGTAGTATTTCTTCCGGAATTGCCTTTTTTTCGCTTTTATCAATAAAAATGAGCTCATCCCGGTTAACAATCAACTGATATTCTTTTGAAAAAAAAGAACTGTTATTTTCGGCTTTAAAAATTTTCGGAATTTCTTCCTCCTGATTGAATCCGTATTTCTTTAAAATTTCAAATTTTACAAAATCACTTTCACTATCCAGCTTTTCCTTTGATAGGATTTTATAGTTTTGGTTAAATACCGTGAGACGATTTTCTATTTCCTGGATCTGTTGTTGTACAAAATCTTTGGTTTGATTCAGATATAAAGAACTCTTTCTGAAGTTTTCCAGAAAGTGGTTGTTGGTTTCCATCAGCATCGGTACAATCTCATTTCTGATCTTATTCCTCAGATAATCATTCTTCTTATTGGAAAGGTCTTCCCGGAATTCAATAGTATGCTGCTCGGCAAACTGATAAATATCTTTTTTGGAAAATTGTAAAAAAGGTCTCAGAATATCATTATCATTTGATGGGATTCCGCTCAATCCATTGATTCCCGAAGCTTTGGATAAATTGATGATGAAAGTTTCCAGCTGATCATTAAGATGATGGGCTGTAACAAGAAATTCCAGTTTTTCTTTTTTCCTGATTTCGTTAAAAAAACGGTACCGAATTTCTCTTGCCCAAAGCTGGATTGAATTGTCAGGCTTCTGATCTTTTTCCGAAACTTCATACAGATGAAATTTTATATGATTTTTCTCACAAAAATCCTGCACTGTTTTCTGGTCCAGATCCGAATCATTTCCCCGAAGTTTATAATTGATATGAGCAACCTGAAACTGAAACAACGGATCTTGATTTTCAAGCGCTAAATCCCTGAATAAAGAGGCCAGAACCATAGAATCTGCCCCTCCGCTTACTGCTAAAAGATAGGTGTGATTTCCCGGCTCGTGAACGAGATTTTTTAATTGATTTGTAAAGGTTAATTTATTCAACATAGATGTTGAGAATTTCTTTTATGCAAAGATAACCGATATAATTCAATTGAATTTTCCTAACTTTGAGTAGTCTAAAAATGATTATTTATGAAGATTTTAAAAATTTTAGCAGTTTCTGCAATGGCGCTGGGGATGACATCTTGTGTCAGCAAAAAGCAGTATGATGCTTTGAGCACAAACTATAAGCAGTGTATTGAAAATATCGGAGAAAGACAGAGAGAAATTCAGGATTTGAAATCTCAGAACTCTGCATTGACAGGGGAAAACAACTTATTGAAAAGTCAGCATGATGCTTTAAAATCATCACTTGATGCATGTCTGTCCAATACTGGAAAAAGTTCTGCAAACATTGATAAACTGGTAGGGGAAATCAATGCTTCCAATTCCTATATCAAGCAATTGATCTCCAGTAATGCTAAGAACGACAGTCTGAACCTTGCACTGTCTAATAAACTGAAGAGATCTTTGGATAATGTATCAGATGAGGATGTACAGGTGAAAGTATTGAAAGGAGTTGTAATGATCTCTCTTTCAGATAAAATGTTATACAAAACCGGAGATTACAATATCTTACCTGCAGCTCAGGAAGTGTTAGGAAAAGTAGCAAAAGTAATCAACGATTACGATAAATACTCAGTATTAATTGAAGGTAATACGGATAATGCTCCTCTGAATTCTCCAAATCTTCCGAGAGACAACTGGGATCTTTCTGCATTAAGAGGGACTTCTGTAGCTAAAGTTCTTCAGACTCAGTTTGGTGTAGATCCGGCGAGAATTACAGCTGGCGGGCGTTCTGAATACAACCCGAAAGCGACTAATATGAGCGTTTCAGGAAGATCAGAAAACAGAAGAACAGAAATCATCATCATGCCTAAACTTGATGAGTTTATGAAACTGATGGATATCGCTCCTAAGAAATAATGATTAAACCCTATATCATCAAAAATCCCGAAGCAATTCGGGATTTTTTTATGAATCAATTTGATTGGGAAGATATTGCGCCGATATTGTTTTCTTTGTGGAGAAGACTTTTTTATTAGCGGTTTGTTCAAAGTAAAAATTCGTGATATTCCAGATGATCATAATTGCTGAGAAGTAATATAGATTGAGAACGAGAGCAATTCCTATGTGCATGGAAACCGTTAGGTAAAGCCATGTTTTCTGTGTCGGTTTGTGCCAGATAAAAAATGGGTAGCACATCTCGATAATAATCGTACTCCATCCGATAAAGCTTAAAATATAAGAATGTTCTGCCAGCCAGCTGAAATCAATATTCAGATCTCTGTTGGAGTAGGGCAGATGGATCGCTTTCCAGATAGATTCGCCGTTCCACCAGTTGAAACCTAAAGCTTTGTCGAGTCCTGAAAAGAAATAAGCAATAGAAATATGAATCTGAAATAATCTTTTGACCGGAGTGAAATTGCTATCTACAGGATTTTTGCGGAAAATAAAATTTCTCAGTGAAAAATGCTGATCAGCAGGGAAAAGAATCAGATAGAATAAAGACATACTCGTAAAAAAGTCTGCGCCATAGGCAAAGAAAGAACTTCCCTTAAGCAATGCAATCTGCAGGATAAGTAAAAGAAAGGCAGCAATTCTGGAATAAAATCCAGTAATAATAAAAGTACACAATGTGATAAATGAGACTTTGGTCATCAGAATCGTTGTGCTTTCTTCAATTCCGCAGCTTTGTAAGAAACTTACAATTTTTGAGAAAGTAATCATCCAGTCGGGAGTAAAAACACCCATAATATCCTGTGGAATAATACTGCTGCTTGAAAATAACTGATCAAAATCCGGCATCACTGCCATAAACTGTAATAGAATAACCGTTCCTATGGCAACACGGAAGAAACCCAGGAATTCCGTCTGGTTATCCTGTTTGAAAAAGAAATTTTCAACACGGGTATAGAATGCATTCAGATATTTCATCACTTTAATGTTTAAATTCGTCAATAAGAATTAAATTTTCATTCGTTTTTCCCTTTTTGAAATCAGTAATTGAAGGGTAATCATACAGATAAAGTTTTGTGGTAACGCTCACCGCTTTTGAATTCTCTGTCATCACATGTTCAGCGATCTGTCTGATAATAATATCCAGATACTGATAATATTTTTTGTCGTATATATTTTTACTTGAAATTTTATCTAGAAACATATTGAAGACAGTAGTAAATCTTACTCTGCTTTCCTTGTTATTAAAATATGGAAGTGTCTTTTGTTCCAGAATTTTTCCATTCTTGTCTTGTAATTCAAAACTCATGACAAAATCACTGGCAACATTGGGGGCATAGAAGCCATATCCTGTATCAAAACCTGTATATGAAGTAAATATATTGACAGGCTTTAACTGGGCAATATTTTCTGACATCGCATAAACCAAATGCTTGTCATACTTTTTGTTTTCATAGTAGAAACCGTAATAGCCATCAAATGTTCCTTTCAGACCAATAGTGAAGACTATTAGAAGAATAATGAAAATTCCGGATAACTGTAGCTTTCTTTTCATGGCATGAAAATTTTAAAAGGCTGTCTTAAGACTAAAAACAGCCTTTGAGTTTATTTGTAATTCACCAATACATTATTCAGTTTTACATTGATTCTGGGATCAATAGCTGTATTAACTTTGTAAGATTTTATAATCACATTGGTAAGATTCCTTCTTCCCATCGTGGGCGGGCAGATGGTATATTCTTCTGCACCTTTAATAGTCAATCTGCTTAAAGAGGAGATATCTTTCTGGCTTAGTAAAGCTGCATTGGTCGCAACTTGGTTATTTTGAATCGCATAATAATCTGTTCCAAGCTCTTTAGCACCATATTTTTTCAGGATGCCCTCTACTTTTGCTCTCATATCACCATATTTTTTCCAGTCGATATTAGCTTTCATTAAACATCCGCGGATTATATACTGCCTGTTGATTTTGTATACAATGAAATTGGTGCCCAAACTGTTCTGATGAATTTTCTGAAGGCTTAATAAATTTTTCATGTCTTCATCCGAAATTTTTTTGACCTCTTTAAGGAGGTAATTGTTGTCTACAATGTAATTGCCTTTTTCTTTATAAAAAGACATTTCCTGAGGTTTTAGCTGGGAAAATATCATAACAAGTCCCACTATTGCTCCAATTAATAATAAAGTCTTTGTTTTCATGCTGCTGTTTTTAAAATATCCCTACTCTTTTTAGGATTTTCGGGTTCCTCCTTGTTTTGAATGTTTCATGGTTGGAAAACTTATCTCAAAGGTAGAGGCATATGGGCACTTAAATACAGGTGTTTTTCCTGTTTTTTATGAGGGTTTTGACTTTTCAGGAAGGAATTTTAGTGAGAATTTCTGAAGAGTACTAGCTGCTCATGAATATTTGAAGCCGGTTTGGCAGGCTTATAAAGATGAGTTCTGATAAAATACTTGTAGAATGAACTTAGTAAGTTCTGTTGAATGGATGTTGGGATGATGGAAATAAAATTCCACAGTTTAAAACAAAAATAAATCCCGAAGGTGGCCGGGATCTATTCTTAATCAAATTAATTCTTCCTTTTTCAGGAGCGAAATAATTCGTTGCAAAAATGAAGTGGATATTTCTGTCTTACTTTTTGCTGCAGAAGCATCAGTTCTACTTTTCAGTACAACTTTTTTGTGATTCTCATGGTTAGTTTGTGTCTCTCCTGCAATCATCTTGTTTTCTCTTAGTGTTTTTACCCCTTATTTTTATTACAAACTTATAACTAATACAACAAAAATAACATCCGTGTTTTCACGGTATTTTATATGGGGTTTTCACTGATATGGAAATTTTAATACATTTTATAAATAATTTATTAATGTATAATGGGTTGATTAATAAAAGAATATGTATATTTAAATCTCTGTATTGGGAAATAATAAAAGAGGTATCCGAAAATCTAAAGAGTAGGAAATTAATACTAAACTAAAATCATTATGAAAAATTTAAAAAAGATCTCAAGAGAAGCTATGAAAAATGTACAAGGTGCTGTCCTGGACTGCAATCCTCAGATAATCTGTCAAAGAACCACTGACTGCTGCCCGGGATGGGTTTGTGCTTCAATAGGACAATATTGTGTAGCCTTATAATAACTTTTTAAAGTGACGATAGATGCATGTAAGAGGGATTCATTTCTCTCTTTTTTTGTATCTTCTTCCTGAATTAAAAAAGTAGCTTTAAAATCCTTAAATTTGTTTAAATTAAAATGGTATGAGTTTTTTTGAAGAAAAGAATCCTGAAATGGACAGATATTTGGAGGCGCACGCTTCTTCGGAATCCGAAATTCTGAAAAAGCTGAGAAGAGAGACTTATCAGAAAACCACACAGCCCCATATGATTTCCGGATATCAGCAGGGAAGACTGCTGACAATTATTTCCCAGATGCTGCAGCCGAAAAATATTCTCGAAATAGGAACATTTACCGGATATGCTACTTTATGTCTTGCATCAGGATTGGCAAAAGATGGAAAAATTACCACATTGGATGTGAATGAGGATCTTGCCTATCTTCCTGAAAAATATTTTGAATCCAGCGAATATGCCGGTCAGATCGATTTTAAACTTCAGGACGCCAAGGAATATTTAAAAGAAACAGATGAGTTTTTTGATCTGATTTTTGTAGATGCCGATAAGGAAAATTATGCCGAATATTTCAGATTGATTAAAACTCATACAAAATCAGGAACAGTGATTTTATTTGATAATGTATTGTGGTATGGAAAAGTGCTGGAAGAAAATCCAAAGCTGAAATCTACTCAGTCTATCCAGGAATTAAATGATTTGGCAGCAAAAGACGAAGATTTTGAAAATCTTATTTTACCTTTGCGTGATGGAGTCAACTTTCTTCGCAGAAAGTAACTGAAATATTCAAGGATTAAACATTTAAAGAGATATACATTGTATTGTAACCTTTAAATTATTCAATCTTTAAATTGAAAATTAATGAATAAAGGAGTTTGTATTGTTACAGTAGCGCCGGTTCGTGCAGAAAATTCTGACAGAGCTGAAATTGTTACGGAAATATTGTTTGGGGAAAGTGCAGATATTTTGGAAGTAAATAAAAACTGGACCAAAATAAAAATGCATTATGATGGCTATGAAGGTTGGATGGATACCAAGCAGCTTAAACCTGTGACAGACGAAGAGCTGGCCAAAAGAAAAGTGACTGTCGTAACCGAAGATTTTTCTTCTGTACTCATGAACGATGGTAAAACTCTGCTTTCTATGGGTTCCGAAGTGGAATTCCCGGTAGTCGCTTCAAGGAGAAGTCATGATGTGCGTGAAAGTATCGCTCTGACAGCAAAAGAGTTCCTGAACGTACCTTATCTGTGGGGAGGGAAAAGCTTTTTTGCAGTAGACTGCTCCGGATTTACCCAATTGGTTTATAAAATTCACAACATAAAAATACCCAGAGATGCGTCACAGCAGGCTGAGGTAGGAGAACCGCTTACTTTCGTAGAAGAAACACAGCCTGGAGATCTTGCATTCTTTGAAAATGCAGAAGGAAAAATTATCCATGTAGGAATTATGCTGGAGAATCAAAAGATCATCCATGCTTCAGGAAAAGTGAGAATAGACACGCTGGATTCTACGGGGATTTTCAATAAAGAGATGAATAAGCATACTCACAAATTGAGAGTGTTGAAAAGTGTAATTTAATCATCATTCAATCTCATCTGGAATGGAAAATATTCTTTATATAATTTTTGATATTTTAAATTTTGGATGGGTCGCTTTCTTATGGGTATTTACTCTGAAGAACTATAACACTTTGCCAGAGAGAATTCCCGTCCATTTTGATATGGAAGGAAAAGCGGATGGATTTGGTGGGAAAATATATGCCTTTCTGATCCCTGTAATTGCTCTGGGATTGTATGCAGTATTCACTTATGGAACAAGACATCCCGAAGACACAGATTTTCCTGTAGAAATTACAGATCAAAACATGACTACTCAGTTTTTAATTATGAAAACCGGACTGAGAATTCTTTTTGTTCTGCTGGCAGTGGTTTTTCTGAATCTTCAGGACTATATGTTCAGATATGCGGTTGATGATAAAGCTAAACCCAGAATTTCATTGGCAACTCTATTTTTATCAGTTATTTTATTTACTCCTGCATTACTCTTTATCGCTCATCTATTTAAATGATACATTCTAAAAATAATTCAGAACATTATACGTGGGGAAACCAATGTGACAGCTGGATTCTTAAAAATACGCAAAACTTATCCATAAAGCAGGAGAAAATGCCCGCGGGAACTTCAGAGAAACTTCATTATCATAAAGTGGCAGAACAGTTTTTCTATATTCTGAAAGGAGAAGCGGTATTGTATATTCGTGGAGAAAAATTTCTGGTTGGGCAGGGAGAATCTATATCTGTTGAGCCGGGATCGAAGCATTTTATTTCCAATGAATCGA
The DNA here is from genome assembly GCF_900156015.1 of Chryseobacterium sp. RU33C. Taxonomy (NCBI): domain Bacteria; kingdom Pseudomonadati; phylum Bacteroidota; class Flavobacteriia; order Flavobacteriales; family Weeksellaceae; genus Chryseobacterium; species Chryseobacterium sp. RU33C. Next base: position 112,691 of record NZ_FTMT01000003.1, read on the forward strand.
CTGAAGAAATCGAATTTTTAGTGATATCTAACCCTTGTACAGATCATGACAGAATTGAAATTAAAGAATAAGTAAAATGGCTTTTTTATACAATATATTGATCAGTCTCCTTACCCTTGGAATGAAGACATTCGCATTGGTTAATAATAAAACTAAAAAAGGCGTTGAAGGAAGAAGAAAGTCTTTGGATAAAGTAAAATCTGTATTTTCAAAAACGGATAAAGTCATCTGGATGCATGCGGCAAGTCTGGGTGAATATGAGCAGGGATTACCTGTATTAGAGAGGCTTAAAGAAAATTTTCCTCAGCACAAAATATTGGTAACTTTCTTTTCCCCGTCAGGATATGAAAATGTGGTTAAGAAGAAACACATTGCTGACGTTATCTGTTATTTGCCTTTCGATAATAAAAAGACTGTAAAAGAATTTACAGATCAGTTTAATGCTGAACTATTTTTTACGGTTAAATATGATTATTGGTACAACCTCCTTGCAGAATTAAAGAATAAAGGGACAAAAGTCTATGTGATCTCAGCATTGTTTTACGAAAGACAGTCTTTCTTTACTTCCTACGGAAAATGGTTTGTAAAACAGCTTCAGAAAAATGTAGATTGGTTTTTCCACCAGACTCAGTTTTCATTGGCTTTGGCGAAAAGTGTTGGATTAACGAAGTCTTCCGTAACAGGTGATACCAGGTTTGACAGGGTAAAACAGCTCCGCAAAAGAAATAATCATGTAGATTATATTACAGAATTTATCGGAGGGAATAAAGCTGTTGTTTTCGGAAGTTCGTGGCAGGCGGAAGAGAAAATAGCAGAAGTGGTTTCGCGTAAAAATAATACGGTAAAACTTATAATAGCACCTCATGATCTGAAAAGAGTAGAGCATCTGAAAAATATATTCCCGGATGCTTTACTGTACAGCGAAATACAAAATACTCACATATCAGCTTTCAATACTCAGATTCTGATCATAGACAGTATTGGTTTATTATCGAAGCTTTATTCTTATGCAGATGTAGCTGTTGTAGGAGGTGGGTTTCATGAGGCGGGACTTCATAATATTCTGGAAGCTGCTGCTTTTGGTGTTCCCGTGATTTTTGGGAATCATTATAAAAAGAATCCGGAAGCTGATGACCTGATCTCTGCTAATGGTGGAAAATCTTTCTCGGATGAGTATGCTGCCTCAGAATTTGTGTTATTTCTCGCCAATGACGATAATAAGGAAGAGCTGTTCGCAATGTCTGAAAATGCCGGGAAATTTGTAGATGAAAAACCAGACTCTACCAAAATGATTCTTCAGAAAATTCTATCTTAAGAATCCCTGGCTTTTAATGTCTTTCATGATCTGATCAATGTTATCAGGAATCCTGTCACATTCAAACCAGTTGAAGTCAAGACCATTGTTGATACAGAGCTTTTGGAGATAATGATTTTCTAAAATTTTATCCAGAGTATCACGAAGATATTCATCAATTTCTATCCAGTAATCCTCATCCAGCTTCTTAACAAGGGTCAACGATTTAAATATTTTATTGATAATGTAAATATAAAGTTTGTAGACATTGTCAAACCTTTGTCTGCTGAGGTCACTGTTGTTTTCCAATACCTTGTTAACGAGAAAAAGATTCAGAGAAATCTCTCCGAATTTATCGGTGGTAACTTTTGTGTGTTCTGTGATTTCAGCACTTATTTTTCGTACAGCAGACAGAAAATATTGGGCATTTCCCACATATTTTGAAGCCAGAAGAACCTGTTCTTTTATATGTTCTTCCATGGCATTTCTTTTATCATCGGTAGTTTCGGGATCTATCAGTTCAAAGTAGAGCTTTTTGGACAATAATTTATCCTTTCTCAGAAGTCTGAAAATAAGTTTATCCTTCTCTGCTCCGGAAAAAGCACTCAGAGCAGCTTTAAACTCTTTAGAATATTCCATTAATTAAAAATTTTCGAGTACTTCAGGAATCCGTTGAGTGCCCAGTTAGCGGTATAATACAATGATTTTACTGTTGAGAATCCCATGAAGTCTTTATAGACAAGATACTGATCTTTGATGATATTTTTCTTATTTCTGGAAACACTGTTTTCACGCATTCTGTATTTTGCCATTGTCTTTTTTACAGGAATCCCTTCCGGTATTACTTTTAAAAGATTCAGCCACATCACATGGTCTTCACGCTTACTTTTTACAGGGAACATAAATTTCCCGGCTCTTTTAGTATCATACATCGTAGAAACCGGTGCAAGACGGCATGTTTTCAGCAGATTGGAGAACGTAACTGTCTTTTCCGCCAGAAAATCTTTCAGAATAGGCTCAAGCTGTTCATTACATCTTGAATAATTACAATAAACAAGTTCTGCTTTATGCTTCTGCATATAATCCGTCATCGTTTCCAGATACTCAGGATACCAATAATCGTCAGAATCCAGAAAAGCAATATATCTTCCCTGTGCTCTTTCCAGACTTTTGTTTCTTGCATTTCCTGCACCTCCGTTTTTCTCCAGTACCAATAGTTTTATTCTGGGATCATTATATTTTCTGATGATCTCAACAGTATTATCTTGAGAAAGATCATCTGTGATCAGCCATTCCCAGTTTTCATAGGTTTGGTTAAGAACAGACTGTATGGTTTCCTCGATAAATTCCGCTGAATTGTAGCAAGGAGTAATAATAGAGACAAGATTTTTCATTTATGTTTTTTATACTGCAAAATTATAAAAATCTTTTTTCATAAAGATGCCAGGAGCTTACACCTACAGCAACTACCACCAACATGCATACCAAAGCCATTACAAAAGGATTGTAATCTTCGAATAATCCTAAAGTCTGGAAAGTTCTGATGATAGGAAAGTGAAAAATATAAATTCCGTATGTGAAATCACCATATTTTCCGAAATTATTTAAGAATTTAAATGAATAGGCAATATACATTACGATAACACCAATCATTATTGGGGAAAAAAGCTGGATAGGTAAATATAAATCAATCCACACCGTGGCAAGAGCAATGACGAAAATGATATTTTTATGTTGGATAAATTTATCAAAATTAAAGTAAATCAGCATTCCGGGGATAAAATAGGATAATGTTCCTGGAAGCTGTTTGGCAAGTGAAATTTTATTTAAAGATTCAAAATAGTTGAGATAAATAAGTGATAAAAAATATAAAATAATCAAACTGGTATTTCTGTACTTATTATTCTTCCCGAAAAGCAAAAACAACAGAGGAACTGCAAAATAGTAGCACATTTCTATTTTCAGTGTCCATAGGGCACCATTCACTGCCTGATTTCCAAAAACTCCCGGAAGCCAGGGTGCTTTAAAATTTAAAAATAATGAATTCCAGAAAAGGTATTTGTAAACCTGTGTATTGCTGAAATATTCGGTGAAAGAATATGTACTTACCAGGCTTAATAAAATTGCACATAAAAAAATAACCAATAAGTAAGCGGGAACAATTCTTCTGATTCTTTTTTTTAAATAACTTTTCAGGCTTGAAGACCTTTCATAGCTCCTTGCAATCAGAAATCCGCTCACAGCGAAGAACCCGAAAACGGCAATTTCTATAGGACTGTACTCAAAAATTTTGAGATCAGGAGAAGCGCTGAGGGTGCCAAGATGTCCAAGAAAGACAATAAAGGCGAGGAGAACACGTATAAAGTCAAAATTGTTTTTCGTTATATCCTGCATCTGTATTTTGTTTCCTGCAAAAATAACTTTTTTAATAGAATGAATGATGCTCATATATTCATTATTTGTTAAATAAAGGGAAAATGAGGTCTTCGTATTTTTAAATATATATAAATATAGGGAGATGAAATAATTTTTCATAAAAAATAGTAATATAAATCAAAAAAATTATAATTTTAGCGCTTGAAAAAATTGATCTATGAAGAAATTAGCATTACTATTTGCAGGTTTATCTTTGTTTGCTGCAGCTACAGGCTGTAGTAGTGACAATGATACTGTTCTGGAAGCTCCTCTTGTTGGGACATGGCAACCGTTAAAAGAAGTAGTTACCACTGTAGAAGTTGGTGAAGACCCGGTTTCTAACACGATTACTTATACAGATTGTCAGAAACAGACAAGATGGTGGTTTAGCGTTGACTCCAAAGGAGGGAAAACGAACTGGGGAGATACTGCTACACCTGGTCAGTGTGCTATTCTTTCAGATATCAAATTCAATTATACTTATAATAAGGAAGGGAAAGACGTTCAGATGAAAATCCAGGGAATAGTAGAACCGCAAAATGCAAAGGTTATTACTTTGGATGCTACAACGCTCAATCTTGCTGTAAGAGAGGAGACTCAGGATCCTAAGATATTCCAGACAAGAACATATACCTTCAAAAGAGTTACTCAATAATAGTATATACTTCAGGATATAAAAAAGATCTCATCTCCGGATGGGATTTTTTTGTGGAGGATAGAATTTGTAATTCATCATAAATTCATTTCTATTTACTTTAAAATCATTAATTTTGTGAATCTTGTCAAAAAGAAAAATAATTCAGTCTAACATATAACATATATATCAAGTGTTTTACGATCATCAGCAGATAGAAAAAAAGTGGCAGAAATACTGGGAGGAAAATCAAACCTATAAAACCTCTAATAACACAGACAAACCAAAGTTTTATGTACTCGATATGTTCCCGTACCCATCAGGAGCAGGCCTTCACGTAGGTCACCCGCTGGGATATATTGCATCGGATATCTATGCGAGATACAAAAGACATCAGGGGTTTAATGTACTCCACCCGGTAGGATATGACAGCTTTGGACTTCCAGCTGAACAATATGCAATCCAGACAGGACAGCACCCGGCTATTACTACAGAACAGAATATCAACAGATACGAAGAGCAGCTGAAAAAAATCGGGTTCTCATTCGACTGGAGCAGGGAAGTAAGAACTTCAGACGCTTCTTATTATAAATGGACACAGTGGATTTTTATCCAGCTGTATCATTCCTGGTATAATAAAAATACGGATAAGGCAGAATCTATTGATTCTTTGATTCACCATTTTGAAGAAAAAGGAACAGAAGGATTAAATGCTAATCAGAACGACGAATTAAATTTCACAGCAGAAGAATGGAAGAGCGCCTCCGAAATTGATAAAGAAGATATCCTTTTAAATTATCGTCTTGCTTACAGAGCAGAAACGACAGTAAACTGGTGTCCTGCATTAGGAACTGTACTGGCCAATGATGAAGTAAAGGATGGGAAATCTGAAAGAGGAGGATTCCCTGTATTTCAAAAGAAAATGATGCAGTGGAGTATGAGAATTTCTGCGTACTCTGAAAGATTATTACAAGGATTGAATACATTAGACTGGCCGCAGCCGCTGAAAGATTCCCAGGAATACTGGATCGGGAAATCTCAGGGAGCGCAGGTTCGTTTCAAGGTAGAAGGGCATAATGAAATCGTTGAGGTATTTACCACAAGACCCGACACCATCTTTGGAGCAACCTTTATGGTATTGGCTCCGGAAAATCCTTTAGTGGAAACCATTACTACAGACGCTCAAAAGGTAGAAGTAGATACTTATATTGAAGAAACTTCCAAAAAGACGGAGAGAGACAGAATGTCTGACGTGAAAAACGTGAGCGGAGCTTTCACCGGAAGTTATGCAATTAACCCGTTCAGTAATGAAAAAATGCCTGTCTATATTTCAGACTATGTATTAATGGGATATGGAACAGGAGCTGTAATGGCAGTTCCGGCACACGATGAGCGTGACCATAGATTTGCTAAGAAATTTAATCTTGAAATCAAGAAAGTTGTAGAAACGGAAGAAGACGTTCAGGAAAAATCTTTTGATTCTAAAGATTCCGTTTGTGTCAACTCTGATTTCTTGAACGGATTGAATTATAACGATGCAAAATCAAAAATAATTTCAGAGATCGAAACGAAAGGTATCGGTCATGGAACTACCAACTACAGACAGCGTGATGCTATTTTCTCAAGACAGCGTTATTGGGGAGAACCCGTTCCTATATATTATAAGGATGGGATGCCTTACACATTGCCTGCTTCTGCTTTGCCGTTGGAACTTCCTGAAGTTGAAAAATATTTACCTACAGAAGACGGAGATCCGCCACTGGGAAATGCAAAGGAATTTGCATGGGATGAAGCTAACCAGAAGGTAGTAGCTATAGACTTAATTGATGATAAAACAATTTTTCCGTTAGAATTATCTACAATGCCGGGCTGGGCAGGAAGTTCATGGTATTTCCTTAGATATATGGATCCGCAAAATGACGGAGAATTCTGTGCAAAGAATCTTTCAGACTATTGGGGACAGGTAGATTTATATATAGGAGGGAGCGAACATGCAACCGGACATTTGTTATATTCCCGTTTCTGGAACATGTTCTTAAAAGACAGAGGATATATCAGCCATGATGAGCCATTCCAGAAATTGATCAACCAGGGAATGATCTTAGGGATGAGTGCATTTGTATACAGAATTGACGGAACAAATCAATATGTATCTAAAAATTTAGCCAAAGACTACCAGACTCAGCAGATTCACGTTGACGTATCTTTATTAAAAGGAACTTCTGATGAATTGGATACTGAAGCTTTCAAAGCTTGGAGACCGGATTATGCCGATGCTGAATTTATTCTGGAAGACGGAAAATACATCACAGACCGTGAAGTAGAAAAAATGTCCAAGTCAAAGTACAATGTAGTAAATCCTGATGATATCTGTGAAGAGTATGGAGCAGACGGATTAAGATTATATGAAATGTTCTTAGGACCACTGGAACAGTCCAAGCCTTGGAATACCCAAGGGCTAAGCGGAGTATATGGTTTCCTTAAAAAATTCTGGAACCTGTATTTTAACGGAGACGTATTTGAAATTTCAGACGAAGAACCTACAAAAGCAGAATACAAAGTTTTACATACCTTAATAAAGAAGGTAGTATATGATATTGAAAACTTCTCTTTCAATACTTCAGTATCATCCTTTATGATCGCTGTGAATGAGCTTCAGAAAATAAAATGCAACAAGCGCAATATTTTAGAGCCACTGGCCGTTATCATTTCTCCGTATGCTCCTCACATCTGTGAAGAACTATGGAGTTTATTAGGTCACGGTACATCGATAGAATTTGAAAAATTCCCGGTATTAAATGAAGATTATCTGGTTGAAGACGAAATTGAGTATCCGGTAAGTGTAAATGGTAAAATGAAGTTCAAAATTTCACTTTCAGCTCAATTATCTGCCAAGGAAGTGGAAGATTTGGTGATTTCGAACGAGAAAATGCAACAGATTTTGGAAGGTAAAACCCCTAAAAAAATCATTGTAGTCCCTCACCGTATTGTGAATATCGTAATTTAAAAAAAAATTAACATTGGGAAATTAAAAAAAATGGGTGTCTTATTTTTTTGATTTTTTAATTCAAATGTTAAATTTTGAAAAAATAAATAAAATAATTTAAAATAATTATTATTTCGAAATCGTATTAAAATTTCTTTATCAAAAAAAAGCAAAATGTTTAATTAAGACTCTTGCATTTTAATTAATTTTGCCTTTAATTTACACCCTGTAAAATTTTAAAACAATATAATTTAGTTAAATATGGAAATGAATGTTTCAAAAAATGATGAGCAAGTAGTTGCTAGAAAGGCAGGAGGTTTAAATCCAGCTGTTATTATTCCTATTCTATTTGCTATAGGAGTATGTATTTATTTATTTGTTCTTGGTAGCCCAGGAAACTTTAAAGATGCAGATAAACTAGGAAGCGGTTCTGTAGCTTTTTCAAGTGTTGAAGGAAAAGACATTCACCCAGAATCGTTTTTAGGTATTATCTACAAAGGAGGGGTTATTGTACCCATCTTGATTACTTTCATGATTACTGTAATCGTTTTCTCTTTTGAAAGATATTTCGTTCTTGGTAAAGCAGCTGGAAAAGGAAACTTAGACAACTTCGTTGTACAGGTAAGAAGCTTACTAAACCAAAACAAAATTGACGAAGCTATCGAAGAGTGTGACAGACAACAAGGTTCTGTTGGTAACGTAGTAAAAGAAGGTCTTACTACTTACAAAGCACTTTCTCACGATACTACATTAAATAAGGAGCAGAAAATGGTAGCGCTTAACAAAGCTATTGAAGAAGCTACTACTCTTGAGATGCCAATGCTTGAGAAAAACATGATGATTCTTTCTACTTTAGGTACTGTTGCAACATTAGTAGCACTACTTGGAACGGTAATCGGGATGATCAAGGCGTTCTTCGCATTAGGTTCAGGAGGTGGTACTCCGGATGCTGCCGCTCTATCTACAGGTATCTCTGAAGCCTTGATCAACACGGCTTTAGGTATTGGTACTTCAGCAATCGCTATTATCCTTTACAACTTCTTTACATCTAAAATTGACGGATTAACTTACAAGATCGATGAGATCTCTATGAGTATCCAACAGTCTTTCGCTGAATTCAACTAAGAATTAGCAGGATATTTGCATTAGCAATTAAAAGAAGTTTAATTAAAAATATTTTATAATAATGGCGAGAGTCAAACCAAAAAGACATGGAGTAATTACGGACATGACTGCAATGTGTGACGTTGCGTTCCTACTCCTTACGTTCTTTATCTTGACCACTCAGTTTAAAAAACCTGACGTGGAGCAGATCAAACCGCCATCTTCAATTTCGGAAAAATTGCTTCCTGATGCTAGTTTAATGACTATCAACGCTACTCCGGACGGAAAATTCTATTTCCAGCCAGTAGAAAATGCATCAGAAAGACTTGCTCTTTTGGATAAAATGGGACAAAAGTACGGTATTACTTTTGACAACAACCAAAAAGCAGCTTTCCAGAAAATTCAGGCAATTGGAGTTCCAATGAACCAACTTAAAGGGTACTTGGACATGCCTGCAGATGAGCAGAAAAATTATAAGAGTCCTACAGGTATTCCTATGGACAGTACAAATAAGCAATTAATTGATTGGGTAAAAGAAAGTTTGAGCGTTAACCCTGACTACAAGTTAGCTATTAAAGGTGACGTTACAACTGAATATCCGAAAGTTAAAAGCCTATTTGAGGGTTTAAGAGATATTGATTTTCTTAAATTTTGGTTGATTACATCACAAGAAGGTAAACCTAACGAATAATATCGATAGAAATGGCAGAAGTACAAGTACAAGAGAAAGGCGGCAAGGGCGGCAAAGTCCGTTCCAAGAAGCAAAGTACCAGAGTCGATATGACTCCGATGGTGGACTTGGGTTTTCTATTGATTACCTTCTTTATGTTCACAACTACGTTCAGTAAACCGAACGTTATGGATTTGGGTCTTCCGGCTAAACCGAAAGATGAAAAACAAAAACCACCTCCAACAGAAATTAAACTTTCTAACTCAATTTCTATCTTATTAGGAAAAAATAACAGAGTTTTCTGGCATCAGCAGGATGCTACTTCCTTGAATGACCAGACTCTTATGGAAACTACTCTTGATAGAGAGGGAATTAGAAAAGTAATTCAGCAGGCAAAATCTAGAGCTGCAGATCAAACGAAATTTACCGTGATCATTAAGCCAACTGACGATGCTGTATATAAGAACTTTGTCGATATTCTTGATGAAATGGCCATTACCAAAAGCGAGCAGTACGGTGTTACTGATATCAAACCTTGGGAAAAAGCTGTTTATGAGAAAAAAGTAGGAGGTGCTGCTGCACCGGCTGCTGCTACAAAGTAATTTAACCATAAAATTGTTATATCTAATCTATGGCAGATGAAAATGTATACGGTCAGAATCTTACTTTAGACGAAATCGTATTTGAAAATAGAAACAAGGAATATGGTGCCTATGATCTTAGACATCAGTATCCGAGACTTTTAACCAAGTCTTTTATTATCGGAACAGCATTATTCCTTTTGGCAGCTTTGTCTCCGTTCATCTATCTTACGATTAAAAATCTTACAGCTCCGCCTAAGCAGGAAGTAAAGGCAGATCTGGTAGATATTATCGAAGAAGATCCAATTATCGAGCAGCCTAAAGAAGAAGAACCACCTCCACCACCTCCACCACCAAAAGAAGAGGAGAAAATTGAGGTAATTCAGAACGTGGTTCCAGAGCCTGTAAAAGCTCCGAAAATTGAAACACCACCACCACCGATTTCTAAGCAGTTGGAAACAACAACTGGTTTACAGAATCAGGAGGGGGTAAAAGCTCCGGCTTATACGCCACCACCGCCACCGCCATCTACAGGTACTAAAGCTAGTACAGTAGAAGTAAAAGCGAACAACCCTAACGAGATCTATAAAGATGTTGACCAGTCTGCAGAATATCCTGGAGGTATGGGAGCATTAAGAAAGTTCCTGGGTGATAACTTTGATACTTCTTTGATGGAAGGAGGTGAAGGAACACTTAAAGCGAAGCTTAAGTTCGTTGTAGAAAAAGACGGAACTGTTTCGAATGTAACTATTGAAGAGAAATCTCCAAATGGCGACTTCAACAGTGAAGCGATGCGTGTAGTTAAGAAACTTAAAAAATGGACTCCTGCGAAGAGAAACGGGGAGAGCGTTAGATCTTACTACAGCGTACCATTTACTATGAACTTTGAATAACACTTATTTATTCAAAATATAAATAAAAAGAGAAGCATATGCTTCTCTTTTTATTTTTTTTGGTATTTTTGTTACATGATGTTCAATTGGTTATCCCTGGTTACGGGATTGTTTTATATCGTTTTAGGAATTGTAGTGATTGTCTACAAATTCTTCTTTACTATTTTAGAGCCTGCTGTTGCTTATGCATTGGGAGTGGTGCTGATTGTTTATGGTATTTTTAGAATTTACAGGGCGATCTCAAGAATTAAAAAATCGAGAAATGAAGAATAGTTTCAGGCTTGTACTCATGTTTGTGTTGAGCATGATGCTTGCAAGCTGTAAAAAGGAGAAAAATACTCCTTCCTATCACAAAGGTGATCTTACAATTTTTACTGACGAATCTTTTCAAAGCGTTACAGAAGCATTAGCCGAAGGCTATATGATCAACTATCCTGAAACACACATCAAAGTAGAAACGAAGAAAGAAGATTTAGGACTTCTTGATCTTTTGAAAGGAAGTGCTAAAGTGGTGGTAATGTCCAGAAATCTCAGTACTGAAGAAATAAAAACGTATGAGGAAAGAACAGATTTAAAGTTTCTTCCTGCCAGATTTGCTGCTGATGCAGTTGTTTTTGTTGTGCCTAAGGATTCTCCAAAAGAGAGTATTTCAATGGAAGAAATCAACAGCGGTCTGATGTCTGATAAAAAAGAATTTATTTTTGACGGAACCAACTCCAGTAATCTGAACTTTGTTGCTGAAAAATTAAAAAAGCAGCCAAAAGACCTGAAATTTTCCATTATACCGGGAAATCAGAAGATTATAGAGGAATTGGGGAAATATCCTGATAAGATAGGTGTTATCGGATTGAATACCTTCAGCCGTCCTTATGATAAAACTTCAGAAAAACTGAGAGAGATGGTGAAAGTTCTTCCTGTAGTAGAGAAAGGAAAATCATATACCGCAGATTTTGATAGACTTCGCACAATGGAATATCCGTTTACAAGAGTACTTTATTTCCTGATTAATGAAGGTAATTTCAATATTGCCAATGGATTTATTAGATTTTCATGTACCCATTTAGGCCAAAAGATTGTACAGAAAGAAGGTTTGCAGCCTTATAACCTGTATAAAAGAGAGGTACAAATGCGTTAAAAAAATTAAAATCACAATTTGTCCCTATTAAAATATTGATTTGGTCTGAAAATTGTGTAGAATTTAACTCAATTATTAGAAAATATAAAATGAAAGATATAATGAATATGAATGTAAAGAAGATTGCTTTTGGAGCAGCCGTGGTATTTTTTACCGGTTTTGCCTCTGCACAGACATTGCAGGATGGTATCAACAGTATAGACAGTGATAAATTTGCCCAGGCAAAAACAAACTTCACTGAAATGATCGCTAAAGAGCCTACAGCTGAAAACTACTTCTATTTGGGAAATACTTTCTTAAGACAAGGAGAACCGGATTATGCTAAGGCAACGGAGAGTTTCAATAAGGGATTAGCTGCTGACGGTAAAAGCTATTTGAATAGAATCGGTTTAGCTGCTGTTAAATTAGGTAAAGGTGATAAAAATGCCGTTGCTGAAATTCAGAAAGTAGTTACTGATTCAAGAGAAAAAGATGCTGAAGTTCTTTTCAGAGCGGCAGAAGCTTTAACTTTATTTGAGAAAAATAATTCACCGGATCTAGCTATTCAGTTTTTAACTAAAGCTATCGAGAAAGCTGAGAAAAAAGGTGTTCCTGCACATTATTATTATACATTAGGGGATGCTTACAGATTAAAAAGAATGCCGGGAGAGGCTATGTCTGCTTATGATAAAGCATTACCTGTAGCTAAAAATAAAGCTTCCGTTTACACGAGAATGGCTACTTTATGGATGGCAGCACAAGTATGGCAAAAAGCGAAAGAAAGCGTTGACAAAGCAATTGCTGTAGATCCTACTTATGCCCCTGCATACAAAGCTTTGGCTGGTTATGATATCAGATACCAACAGAACGCAAAAGCTACACAAGATCTTATCAACTATACAAAATATGCTGATGAAGATCCATATACTCAATTAGAAATTGCAAAACTATACTTCACAAATGAAGATTATGCAAATTCTAAAATGGTATTAGATAAAATTTTTGATAAAATTGACGATCCTATTAAGTTCAAGTTAAGAGCTTACAACGCATATGCAGATAAAAACTATGCAGATGCTAAACAAAATATGGACACTTTCGTTTCTCAGGTTGAGAAAACAAGAGTATTGCCTGCTGACCAGGGTTTACAGGGACTTATTGCTGCTGGTTTAGCAAAAGATGAAAAAGATGCTGCTAAAAAATCTGCTTTAATGGCTGAAGCTCAGCAAAAAGTGGGTATTGCAAAAGCTGCCAAAGATGAAACAATGAAGTGGGATCTTGAATTGGCTAACATCGCAGGTGGTGGAGGTGCTTCCCAGGCAGAAGCAGACAAAGGACCTACTAACCCAACAATTGAAGCATTGAAAAAGCAGGTTGCTGCTAATAGCCAGGATTCTGATGCTTTATTCAAGCTGGCAACAGCTTATCAGGATGTGAAAAACTGGAACGGAGCAATCCTTACATGGCAGAAAATGTCTGCTCTTCTTCCTGATTGGGCACCGGCATATTACAGCCAGGGGTATTCTTACCAGCAGGCAGGAAACAATGACGCAGCAAAATTAGCTTATGAGAAGTTCATCAGTACAGTAAAACCAGCTGATCAGGAAGCTAACAAGCAGACTCTTGCTTACGCCTACTTTGCAGTTGCATACATGAGTAAAGATTCTGATGTCGCCAAAGCAAAAGATTATGTAGCGAAGTCTTTACAGTTAGATCCTACCTATCAGGATGCTGTAAAATTAAATGCTGAGATCAACAAATAATTTAAAATTTAAATTATAGATATTAAAACTTCCCATTCGTAATTTTTGGGAAGTTTTTATTTTAAATCCTATCTTTGAATTTATGAAAACTGATATACTTGCTTTTGGTGCACATCCTGACGATGTAGAACTTGGATGTGGCGGAACTATTGCTAAAATGGTCTCTGAAGGAAAAAAAATTGTAGTTGTGGATCTTACAAGAGGTGAACTCGGAACAAGAGGTACAGATGAAACCAGAAAAGCAGAAGCTGCAGAAGCTGCTAAAATCCTGGGGCTTTCTGCGAGAGAGAATCTTGGAATGAAAGATGGCTTTTTGGTGAATTCTGAAGAATATCAAATGAGGATCGTAAAAATGATTCGCAAATACAGACCGGAAATCGTCTTAGCCAATGCAATTGATGATAGGCATCCAGATCATGCAAAAGGAGCGAAATTAGTGTCGGATGCGTGCTTTTTGTCCGGACTGAGAAAAATTGAAACGGTGTTGGATGGAGAGAATCAGGAAGTGTGGAGACCGAAGCATATTTTTCACTATATTCAGTGGAAAGATATCAAACCGGAATTTGTAATTGATATTTCAGAACACCTCCCTAAAAAACTTGAAGCCTGTATGGCGTACAAAACTCAGTTTTATGACCCGGCTTCTAAAGAACCTGAGACTCCAATTACAACAAAAGATTTTTATGAAAGCTTAACTTACCGGGCGCAGGATTTAGGGCGTTTATCGGGAGTTGCTTATGCTGAGGGCTTTACATCTGAAAAATTAATTTCTTTGAAAAATTTTGATGGAATTGTTTGGTAGTTGAGGAAATTGTCCTATATTTGCACTCAGAAAACGGTGATTGTAGCTCAGTTGGTTAGAGCGTCGGATTGTGGTTCCGAAGGTCGTGGGTTCGAGACCCATCATTCACCCAAAAAAAGTACACTTTTTGAAAGTGTACTTTTTTATTTTATATCCATTTCAGTATCCTCTGATGGTTTCTTTTTTTTACTTTTTTCTCCGAAATTTTTTTATAATCTGAAGCCAGCATATAAAAATGGTGTTCTTTTAATCCTTTAAAATAAATTCATGGATTGGTGACTGAAACTTTTATATTTGTTTAACCAGAATCATGAGAAATAATTCTCTTAAAAATTACCTCAGATTAAAACAAGAAATATGAAAAAAATCTTTACAATTCTCACGTTATTATTTGTTCTACAGTCTTATGCTCAATCTTACTATAAAAATCTATTTGATGAGAAGCATTATGATACATCTTTAGGCAATTCAGAAAGCCCCGATCAGGCTGAGTTTTCTTGGGGAGTGCCAGCACATATGGAAGCATTAGTACTAATGTATGAAAAAACACATGACCCAAAATATGCTAAAAACTTAATAAGATGCATAGGGAATGTTATTGATAGGAGAGATGATCTTAGGGGACAGGTGCCGGGATTAAGTCAAATTTTTGATTATCGTCATGTTTCAGGTGCCGCATGGTCCACTAATCGTTATAATGTAAATGCAAATTCTGGAGATCCTTACAGTCATTTAGTTCATAGTGCTAATATAACCTATCCTATGGCTAAGTTTGCTGCTATTGTTAAAAATGATAGTAGTATTCAAAATATATTATATCAATCAGGAGGGCGTTATAATAATATGACTTTTAAAAATATTGCTGATGATCTTAAACAAAAGATAAAAGAAACGCTTCTTTATCACAAAGACCAATGGTTTACAGAGTATAATTCTAATCCTAATGATAGTATAGGTTATTATAAAGAAAGGGATTCTCTTAATGTTAATAGTAATCCTCCAATAAAGTATAAAGGGGTAATTGCTCCCTTTAATATGCAAAGCTCTATGGGAAGGGTTTTGGTACAAATGTATAGAGCAACAGATGATCAAAGTTATCTTAAACAGCTTAATAAAATTGCTAATTTTTTAAAATTAAATACTTCTGTTAATAATAATCTGGGGTCATATACTTGGATATATTGGAATCATTTTTATTTACGTGATGATATATCCCACGCAGGCTTAACGGTGAGTTTTCCATATGAATGCTATAAATATAGTATAAAGAATAACTACAACGATTCTCTTTATACATCTTTAGATATGGAGAGATATGTTAAAACTTTTACAAAAGATATTTATCAGGGACCTTTAGCAATAAATGATGCAGTAAATTATAACGGATTAAAATGGAATATTAAATATAGTACTATAAATAATTTTCCAACAGATATTAATACTAAATATGACGCATATGTTTCTTACATGTGGTTATATCTCTCCGCGGAATATGATAAAAAAATATATCAGATAATCGCAGACTTACAAGCGTCAAAAAATTATTATGATCATATCAATGTAGAAGGATCTGCTTTGACACTTGCACTTCTTGCAAATTACGAAAACTTTATAGTTCCTGTGAATACTTACCATTTATGGGGAGAAGATTCTGATTGGAGAGGTGTTGCAAAAGGAAATTTTGACGACGACGATGATGATGAGTTCGTGAAAATCAGAAATTATGATGGGTTCATAGGTACTCTTGAACCTTATGGTAAGAGTTTCAATACTGTTACAAACAGTATAGCTTATGGTGGTACTTATAATTGGAAAGGATTGGGTGCTGGTGATTTCTTTGGAGATAATAAAAGTGAAATCATTGCATTGAGTGATCATGCTGATTTTAATAAGAATGGCTTTTATATTTTTAAAATTGAAAATAACCAGATCGTTGAGCATTCAAAATTTACAGGTTTTGGAACAGACTCAGATTGGGTGGGAATTACTGCCGGAAATTTTATCAGTGGAGGCAAAGATGATTTTGTTGCCGTGAGAAATTATAACAAAGAAGTGAGAGTATATAAATTTAATAGTACTGATCCTGAATTGGTCTATTTTAATCAGCTCAATCTTCCTGCAAATTCTAAAATCAAAGCAGTTGCAGCCGGTGATCTTGATGGAGTTGGTAAAGATGAAATTGTATTGCTGGTTGATGCTGATGATTATATGCAGAATGGGGTGTATGTTTATAGTATTGATGATAATGGGGTAATGACTCTTATTGATAAATCTATAGGGTTTGGAGCTGCTTCAGATTGGAAAGGATTGGCTGTTGGAAATCTGGATGGTGATGGAGCAGATGAAATTATTGCTCATAGAAACTTTGATGGAGATTATAAAGTTTTTAAAATGAAGGAATCAAATGGGGTTAAATATTTAGATAATATTGGGATTGAAAGTTTTCCTGCAGTGCAAACCCAAAACAATGTAATGTGTTTTGGAAATTTTGATTCAAGTTCAAAAAATGATGAACTGGTTACTCTTAGAAAAGATGGCGGTATAGTGATGTTTTCGGCTGCAAAAGTTGTCAAAAGTGCTCCTGCTGCCAGTAAACAATCAGATCCATGTAAGAATGAGATACCGGAAGTATTATTCAGCTTCCTGAATCCTGTTCATTTTAATAACTAATATTGTTCTGAAGTATAGCTGAAATGTCCATAAAAATAAAAAATATGAAAAAAATCTTAACCGTTTTCTCTTTATTGTTGATACTTAAATCTTATGCTCAACCTTATGCTCAATCCTACTATAAAAATCTATTTGATAGCAAGCAATATGATGTGGTGCCTCTTAATTCAACCAGCCCCAACCAAGTAGAATTTTCATGGATTGTATCTGCCCATATGGAAGCACTGGCCTTGATGTACGAAAAGACACATGATGTAAAATATGCTAATGTTTTAATAGGGACTATGGGTAACGTGATTGATAGAAGAGATGATCTTAGAGACCAATTACCACCTAATATAGGTGTAAGTAATATTTCCGATTACCGCGGAATTTCTGGTGCTGCATGGTCAACTGATTATTATAATACAAATCAAGGTGATGGAAAAACTTATGCTCACGTTGCGCACAGTGCTAACATAACTTATCCTATGGCTAAGTTTGCAGCCATTGTAAAAAAAGATAGCACTATTCAGAATACAATGTATAATTCTGGTGGTCGTTATAATGGAATGACTTTTAAAGCTATCGCCAATGACCTTAAACAGAAGGTAAGTGAAACACTTATTTATCATGAAACTCAATGGTATACAGAACCCAATAATATAATAGGTTATTATAAAGAACGTAATGATAATCCGCCAATAGATAACGATGGTGAAATTTTACCTTTTAATATGCAAAGTGCAATGGGAAGAGTATTGGTACAGATGTATCTGGCAACAGATAACCCGGATTATCTTATACAAATTAACCAAATTGCCAATTTTTTAAAAGCGAATACCTCTTTTGATTCCAATTTGCAATCTAATAAATGGACGTATTGGAAAAAAACTACTTTGCGGGAAGATATTTCTCACGGAGGTTTGACCATATCTTTTCCATATGAATGCCGTAAATATAGTATTTCAAATGGAGGAGCACTTATTTATACTGATTCTGATATGAATGCCTATGCTAATACTTTAACGAAAGATATCTATCAATCTCCTTTGTATATAAATAATGGAGTAGCCTATCCTGCAGAACACTGGAATCTTAAGTCTGGTTTTAGGATGGGAAATGCAGACTTAAGCACCTATACCTGTTTCCAGTGGGCTTCCTTATCCAAATATGATGCGAAAATATATCAGCTACTTGCCGAAATGCAAACAGCAGAAAATTATTATACACCTCTGATGCCTGAGAATTTTCCTTTGGCCGTTGCTTATTTAGCTTATTATGAAAATTTGATTGTTCCTGTTAATACAGAACATGGATGGGGAGATGGCTCGGATTGGAGAGGAGTTGCAAGCGGTAACTTTGATGAAGATAGTGCTAATGAATTTGTTGTTATCAGAAATTACGACGGGATGATAGGGACTATGGAACCTTATGGTAAAAAATTTCATTCCGTTACAAACGATAAATACTATAGTGGTCAATATAATTGGCGTGGCATAGCAGCAGGAGATTTTTTTGGTGATAATAAAAGTGAAATTGTAACATTAAGTAATCATACCGATCCTGGTAATAATGGAGTATATATATTAAAAATTGAAAACAATAATATTGTTGAACATACAAAATCTATTGGTTGGGATGCGCAATCTGATTGGGTGGGTGCTGCAGCAGGAAACTTTATTACCGGAGGAAAGGATGATTTTATTGCTGTCAGAAATTTAAATAAAGAAGTCCTTGTTTTTAATTTCAATGGGACTACTCCTCAATTGGTTCATACTAACGCTCTCAATCTGCCATCGAATTCTAAAATTACGGCGGTAGCATCAGGTAATCTTGATGGTGTAGGCAAAGATGAGATTGTTTTGCTTGTAGATGCTCAAGATCCTGCTTATAATGGGATCTATGTTTACAATATAGATGATAATGGTATAGTGACAAAAATAGCCCAATCTACAAATTGGGGTTCAGGTTCAGAATGGAGAGGGCTAGCTGTTGGAAATCTGGATGGCAATGGAGCAGATGAAATTATCGTTCATAGAAATTATGATGGTGAATATGTAGCGTATACGCTAAGTGGGAATATTTTGAATAGTACAGGTGTTGAAAGATTTCCTATCCTACAGACCCAAGACAACATCATGTGTTCTGGAAATTTTGATCCAAGTTCAAAAAATGATGAACTGGTTACTCTTAGAAAAGATGGCGGTATAGTAATGTTTTCTGCAGCCAAAGTTATCAGAGCTAATTCTACTACTAATAATAATAAACAATCAGATCCGTGTCAAAATGAGTTACCGGAAGTATTATTCAGCTTCCTGAAATCAGCTTCTTTTAAAAGAGAAGAACTAAAAGAAATATCTGTAAGATAACAAGATTGGGAATAAAAATATAATATTCAATAGAAACGGGCTTTAGCCCGTTTTTTTATGCCTGTATAATTTTACCGCATAAAAAAAGCATCTTTTTCAGATGCTTGTGTTTTTAGATATTCTTTTTAAACTTCGTCGTCAGAATCAATTGTATAAGATCTGCTCTTAAAGTCTTTGTCATGTTTTTCTGAAATTACATCCTCACCCTTTTCATTAATGATGAAATCTGTGGACTCATTAAACATCTCCTGGAAACTCTTAAAATCTTCCTTGTAAAGGTAAATTTTATGCTTCTCGAATGTAGCTTCCCCATTCTCTCCGAAATTCTTCTTACTCTCAGTGATTGTAAGATAATAATCTCCTGCTTTCGTCTCGCGCACATCAAAGAAATAAGTTCTTCTCCCTGCTTTTAACACCTTCGTGAAAATCTCATTTTCATGGCGTTCCTTGTATTCACTCATTGTTAGATATTTTTTAATCTTGTTAAGAACAAATATAAAAGAATTCTTTTAATCACAAAATTTTTTTTATGATTTATTTAACAATTGAGAACGAAATGGCTAAGCGGTTACAGAATTGGCAATTTCAGTCAGGTTGATAATCTGATGGGCTTTTTGAGCGCTAGACTCTCTGTGTGTGATAATTATGGAAGTAGCGTTACTGATTTTTTTGTCAATATTTTCCAGAATATTCTGCTCCGTTTCTGTGTCTAAGGCAGACAGAGAATCATCAAAAATAATGATATTAGGCTCCTTAATTAAGGCTCTTGCGATACAAATTCTTTGCTTTTGTCCCCCCGAAAGCATTACTCCGCGTTCACCAACAAGTGTTTTATATTGATCCTTAAACTCTACAATATTTTTGTGAACATCTGCAATATTGGAATACTCTACCACTTTTTCGTGAGAAGGATGATCTATGGCAAAACCAATATTATTTTCAATAGAATCAGAGAATAAATAGCTCTCCTGAGGAATATATCCGATAAAGTTTCTGTAGTTCTCCAGATTATGGTGTTTAAGGTTTTTACCATCAATTAAAATTTCCCCTTCAGTAGGGTCTATTAATCGGCATAATAGCAGGGCAATTGTTGACTTTCCACTACCTGTCTTACCCATAATAGCCAATGATTCTCCGGCTTTTACCTTGAAACTTAGATTGTCCAGAGCTTTGATTCCTGTATTGGGATATACATAAGAAACATTTCTGAACTCTATATCTCCTTTGATCGGATAGTTTTCAAAATTTGTATTAATGATTTCAGATTTTTTGTCCATGAACTCATTAATTCTTTGCATGGATGCTTCAGCTCTCTGGTTGACAGAAGTTACCCATCCTACCATAGAGAAAGGAAAAATCAGGGTGTTGATATACATGAAGAAATCGGCAATCTTACCAATGCTTAATTCTCCTGCAATATACTTTGTTCCTCCAATCAGGATAATGGCAACATTTAATAATCCGATGACAAAAAGAATAATGGTGAAGAAATAGGCTTCTGTTTTGGCAAGATCCAAAGCTTTATTCTGATAATCGGTGACTTTGATTCCGTAGTTTTTTTCAATGTATTTTTCTCTGGCGAAAAATTTTACTACACGGATTCCGGAAAAGCTGTCCTGTACAAAAGTAGAAATTGCAGACTGGCTTTTCTGCATGATCTTCGACTTTTTGTTGATAATAGAACTTACCTTATAAATAGCAAAAGATAAAATAGGAAGAGGAAGCAAGGTCCACATCGTCATAGAAGCATCCGTTTTTACCATGTAAATGGCTGTAATCAGCACCAGTACAATCAGGTTCGCTACATACATCACTCCGGGACCAAGATACATTCTTACTGCCACAACATCTTCACTTAATCTGTTCATTAAATCTCCAATGGTAGTCTGTTTATAATCCGTTAAAGATAAATCCTGATAATGTCTGTAGATTTTATTTTTAAGCTCATATTCTATTCTTCTTGACGCAACAATGATGGTCTGCCTCATCATAAAAGTAAAGAATCCGGTCAAAAGAGAGCATCCTACAATAATTCCAACATAGATTAAAACCTGTTGGTTGAAGCCAAGGTTTCCACTTTTTGTAAGTTCATCCACAGATTTTCCTACAAACTGGACTTTATATATATTAAAGAAATTACTGGCGATGATAAAGAGTAACCCCCAAAACAGTAGTATTTTGTGTTTCCAAAAATAAGGGTTTAAGGTTTTTAGCGCTTTCATATAGTTGCACAAAATTACAAAAATGTCATCACACTACGAATTTCATCAATTTTAAATTTTGTATCTTTGCACCCATAAAAAAGCTCTTTGAATGTTAGGAAGACGACAAATCCGTGAAAAAGTAGTACAGACCGTGTATTCTTACTACCAAAATCCTGTAAAATTTGATGTTTTAGAGAAAAACATGTTTGCCGGGATAGAGAAAATCTATTATCTATACATCTATCAGCTCAACTTTTTGGTGGGTCTGAAAGATTTGGCAGAGAATCAGATCGAAATTGGTAAGAATAAATTTCTTAAAACTGATGCTGATATTAATCCTAACCAAAAATTCATCAATAACCAGGTATTGCTTAAGCTGGAAGAAAATCCTGAAAGATTATTTTTTACAGGGCAGCACAAGCAGCTGAAATGGGATATGCATGATGATTTATTGGTAAAAACTTTCCAGAGAATTACTGCTGGGAAACGTTATCAGGATTTTATGAAAGAAGAAGGATACTCCTTTGAAGAAGATCAGAAATTTATCGGGAAATTATTCTTAAGATATATTGCTGAAAATGAAGATTTTCATGACTATTTGGGTGATAAGGAACTTTCATGGTATGATGATATCCATATCGCCAACTCAATGGTACAAAAAACAATCGGTTTCCTGAGAGAAGATGAAGAAAGCAGAACTTTGATCAAAATGATTAAAGATGAAGAAGATAAAACATTCGCTGCAAAATTGTTGAGAGATACCCTGAACAACTGGGAAAACAATGAAAAGAAACTGGAAGAAAGGCTGGAAAACTGGGATCTGGAAAGAGTTTCTCTAATGGATAAAGTAATTTTATCTACAGCAATTGCAGAGCTTGATAACTTTGCTTTCACGCCTTCAAGAGTGATCATTAACGAATATATTGAAATTGCAAAAGTATTTGCTACAGACCGTTCCAATATCTTCATCAATGGTATTTTAGATAAATATTGTAAAGATCAAAATAGAATATAAAATGAAAAAGACGTTATCAATTATCGCCTTGTCAATTATAGGCTTTGGGTTAGTTTCATGTAAAAAAGAAAACAAAGAAACTCAAAGTGCTGAAACTGCAACTACTGATTCTGCATCTGTTGCGGCTCCGGTAACCACTGATTCTGCAGCAGCACCTGTAACAGGTGAAACAGCCGCTCCGGTTTCTAACGAACCATCAACTTCTGTTGCTTTATCTGAAAACAGCTTCGATTTTGGAAAAATCAAAAAAGGAGATAAAGTAGAGCACGTATATGAAATTACCAACACCGGTAAAAACCCATTGATTATTTCTGAAGTGAAGCCAGGATGCGGATGTACAGCTCCTGATTTTACAAAAGAGCCTATCATGCCTGGTAAAAAAGGAAAAGTTACTTTACACTTCGATTCTTCAAGCTTCGACGGAAACGTTCAGAAGTATGCAGACGTTTTTGCTAATGTAGAAAAAGCTCCAATCAGATTAACGTTCACAGCGAACATTCAACCATAATATTTACAATATGTTGACACTATTTTTACAGGCACAGGGTGGATCTTCACCTATGATGCTGATCATGATGGGAGTAATGTTTGTAGGGTTCTATTTCCTGATGATCAGACCTCAGATGAAAAAGCAAAAGCAGGAGAAAAACTTTCAGGAAAACCTTAAAGTGGGAACAAGAGTAGTTCTTACATCAGGTCTTCACGGAAGAATTGCTCAGGTTCAGGATGACGGTTTTGTTATTGAAACATTATCGGGAAAACTGAAATTCGAAAAAGCAGCAGTTTCAAGAGAAATGACTGAAGCTCGTTTTGGAGATAAAGCAAAAACTGCTGAGAAGGCAGATGACAAAAAAGAAACAGCAACTGAAGAAAAAAAATAATTCAGTCTGAAGATATTGAGCTGCGGCGGGTGAACTTTGTTCACCCGCCGCAATTTTTTCTACATTAGTTTGAAAAATTGTGTCCATTTGGGAAAAACAACAGTGAAATTAGTGTTTAATAAAAAATTATCTTTGTCTCATGAATCAAAACACGAACAAAACCGTTCTTATTCTGGGCGCTAATTCAGATGTAGCAAAACAATGCTTAGTACAATATGTTGAAAAGGGATTTACAGTTATTGCTGCTTCCCGAAATACAGCATCTTTGGATAATTTTATTGATTCAAACAATCTGGACCGCTCAAAAGTATTTGTTTTGTATTTTGATGCCGCTGATTTTGATTCTCATCATCAGTTTTATTCCAGTCTTTCTGTAAAGCCTCATATTGTAGTTTATGCCGCAGGTTTTTTAGTGGACAATCAAAAAGCTTTAACTGATTTCAAAGGAGCGAAACAAATGATGAAAGTCAATTATATGGGTGGTGTATCTATCCTGAGTATTATTGCAATGGATAAAAGGAATACCAGCCTGGAAAGAATAATCGGGCTTTCTTCCTTGTCAGGAGTAAGAGGAAGAAAAAGTAATTTTGTCTATGGTAGTACAAAGGCTGCGTTTACACAGTTTCTGGCAGGATTGAGACAGGAGCTGGCTTCCCGAAAAATAATTGTGAATGCCTTGGTTATTGGCTATATCAGAACAAAAATCAATGAAGGATTAGAACTTAATGAATCTCTGATCATGGAACCTGATTATGTGGCAAAATTTATTGTTAATGCAGGAAGTACCTTTACCATTGTCCCGAACTTTAAATGGAAAATTATCTATCATATCCTTAGACTTTTACCGGAAAGCCTTGCTGCAAAATTACCTTAAGGAATGTTTACTAACATTATTTTTCTTTGAAGATAACTACACTTCGGTATCGTTTTTGTAATTCTATATGCCAAAATTATTTCTTCCTGCAAGATTCAGTTTCTGAATGATTATTGAATAAAGCTGAAACATTCTTTTTCTGCTGTCAATCTATTTCAAGGATAAATATGATTCACCTTCGCTCAGGTAGGGAAGGGTGGATTTCTTTTTTCAAATCCTGCAGAAGATGTCAATGCTTTTATTGATATAAATAGTAAAACACATAGTATACAATGGACGATTTAGAATTAAACAAGATTCAACAACACTGGGACACCTTAATTTCTTCAGCAATCTCATGGGCGCCGAGAATTTTTACAGCAATTATATCTGCATTATTAATTTATCTGATCGGATCATGGATGATCAGAATGATTAAGAAACTGGTGGAAAAAGCTTTCAAAAAAAGAAATATGGAAGCTTCACTGCAGCATTTCCTGTTAAATATTATCAACTGGGGACTTAATATTCTGCTGTTTATTGTTGTTGTTACACAGCTTGGAGTACAGACTTCTGCATTTGTTGCAATGATTGGTGCCGCAGGTCTTGCAGTAGGTTTAGCTTTGCAGGGATCCTTAACGAATTTTGCAGGCGGAATCTTAATTCTACTATTAAAACCTTTTAAGATTGGTGATTTTATTTCTACCAATTCAGGCGTTTCCGGAACTGTAGATGCCATAGATATCTTTCATACGAAACTGATCACCCCACAAAACCAACTGATCATTATTCCTAACGGAGTAGTTTCAAATAACAGTATTACCAATTTTACCCAGCTGGGTACAAGAAGAACATCACTGGATATCGGAATTGCCTATGATGCGGATCTTAGACAGACCAAGGACGTTTTAATGAATGTCATTAAGAATAATCAATATGCTCTCGCAACACCTGCTCCACAGGTGGTGGTTACTGAACTTGGAGACAGTGCTGTCAATGTATCCGTAAGAGTAAGTACTTCCACTGAAAATTTCTGGGCAATGAACGAAGAACTAATCATAGGTTGTAAAGAGGCTCTTGATAAAGCTGGAATCGGAATTCCTTTTCCACAGAGAGATATCCATGTTTACAATCAATAATTATATTTAATTTTTTTTAAGAAGCTCCTGCATTATTGTAATGTGGGAGTTTTTATTTGGAAGAAGATAAAGATGTCTTGTTTTTCTTTGTAAACATATTTATTAGGCTTTGTTGTCAAATGACAATTGTTTTTAACGTTGACTTTTATACCTTTATATTTCCGCAATCCGTGGGTATAACATAAATATGGAAGAGCTTTTTACTTATATCAAAAAATTTGGAACGCTGAATCCTCAGGATGAAATTTTAATTGCTGAAGGAATTCAGGAAATCACTGTAAAGAAAGGAGATTCTTTTGTGGAAGCAGGAAAAGTGAGCCAAAGAATTGCTTTTGTAAAAAAAGGTGTTTTCCGGTCTTTGTATTATAATAAGCAGGGTGACGATTTTACCAGATATTTCATTTATGAAGGTAGATTTATAGGAGATTTTCAGGGTTTTACAGATCAGCTGCCCGCTCATGAAGATATTGAAGCCATTACTGA
Source organism: Chryseobacterium sp. RU33C (assembly GCF_900156015.1). Lineage (NCBI taxonomy): Bacteria > Pseudomonadati > Bacteroidota > Flavobacteriia > Flavobacteriales > Weeksellaceae > Chryseobacterium > Chryseobacterium sp. RU33C. The sequence continues at coordinate 138,543 of NZ_FTMT01000003.1, forward strand.
TGCTGTACTGCTGGTGATTGATCTCAAACATTTTAAGCTTCTTGAAGAGAAAATTGCCGTATGGCCGGTTTTGTTTGCAAGAATCCATGCGTTTGTTGTTGAGAATAAACTGAAAGTTGCCAGTATCATGCTCAATCAGGATGCAAAATCCCGTTACATTCATTTTTTAAATCACTATCCCGGCCTTGCCAACAGAGTTCCGCAATCTATGCTGGCTTCTTATCTTGGCGTGACCCCTTCTTCACTGAGCAGGATCAGGAGAAATATCGTCTAGAATTATTATTGATAAATTATAATTGATAGATGATCTTAAGGAGTATGCAGGGCAACAGAGTTTGTAGATTTTACAAACTTCAAACATCTCATAAATCTCTTTTTGTCAAATGACAATGGTCTTTCCCGCTGACTGTCATAGTTTTGCTTCATAAAATTTAAAGTACAAATATGGATATTGTATTAGGACTGCAATGGGGAGATGAAGGAAAAGGAAAGTTCATTGATCTGATCAGTGAAAATTACGACATTACAGCACGTTTTAATGGTGGATCTAATGCTGGGCACAGCATTGAAAGAAACGGACGCATAATAACGCTTAAAATGATTCCTTCGGGAATCTTTATGAATGGTGTGCAGAATGTTATCGGTACCGGAACTGTTATTGATCCGGTAAGTTTTAAAAAGGAAATTCTGAATCTTCAGGTATTTGATAAAACCATTCAGCCGGAAAATAATATCATTATTTCCCGAAAAGCACATCTGGTAATGCCAACGCATAAGCTTCTGGATATTTTTATGGAGGAAAGTTCTGGCTATACCAAGATCGGAACTACTAAAAATGGGATTGCTCAGGCATATTCAAACAAAATATTAAGACAGAATCTGAGAGTAGGGGATATATTTTCATCAGATTTTCAAAGCAGAGCGAAGCATATTCTGGATAGAGATTACAGAATGCTGGAAGAAGTAGGAATGATTGTTTTGCCTGCTTTAGAAGAAATCAGTAAAGAGTTTTTTGATGGAGTGGAATTCCTTAAAAAATTCAATTGTACAGAAACTGAAATTTATCTTAACGAAGCTTTATCTGAAGGTAAAAAAGTATTGGCAGAAGGATCTCAGGCAGCAATGTTGGATATTGATCATGGTACTTACCCGTATGTGACATCTTCCTCAACGACAGCATCAGGAGCGAGTAGCGGCTTAGGTGTATCGCCGAAAAAGATCGGTGAGATTTACGGAATAGCGAAAGCTTATTGTACGCGTGTGGGAAATGGTGCGTTTCCAACGGAACTTTTAGATGAATTTGGAGATGACCTCAGAATGAAGGGGAATGAATTTGGTTCCAATACAGGACGTCCGAGAAGAACAGGATGGCTGGATCTTCCTGCTCTAAAATATGCAGTAATGATCAACGGTGTAACTCAGCTGGTTCTGACAAAAGCTGATGTGCTAAGCGGATTGAAATCTGTAGCAGTTTGCACCCATTATGAACTGGAAAACGGCGAACTTGTATCTGTTTCCGGGATTCTTCCAGAAAATGCCAAGCCTATATTTAAATGGTTTACTGGTTGGCAAACCGATTTTTCCAGGATGAAAAGCTCTTCAGAATTGCCAAAAGAAGTTATCGGATTTCTGTCATTCTTAGAAACAGAATTGGAAATTCCGGTGGCTTATCTTTCTATCGGGCCTGGAAGAAATGAAATGTTGAAATTAACAGATAAATACTTATAATACAAGAATAATGTGCTAATCTGATAGAACAGAAGAGGCTGTCTAAAAAGTCAAATAAGTTGACGCTGTTATTCTGAACGAAATGTAGTGGAGTGAAGAATCTTGTATCATCAATTATGAATGAGATTCCTTCTTCGTCAGAATGACACTTTGAGACAGCCTCTTTGTCTTTATAATAGATAATAGTTTAGTTAACTTTTGTAAGTTTAAAGCGCTGTTTTACAGAAGGCTGAACTGTTTGATCCGTAGTGCCGATGACAATAGGCGTAAGATTGGTTGTTAAGCCGTTTTTTACCTCTAATCTCAATGCCGGTGCATTTTTAGGAGCAAATCCAAATCCGTTATTCCCTAAATTGAATAATAACCATTTTTGAGAATCTGTATTCGCATTGGTTCGTAATTCAACAGCTGTTCCATTCGTTGTTCCGTTACCCTTTACAGTAAGCACTTTTGCGGGGTCAAGTATAGATTTGATGATATAATATCCATGATCTGATTTGCTGAAAGTAAATCTCTGGTTATTCCCTGTAGAAGCTGAATATAGAATTATACCGGTGCCATCAGTAGTGGAACTTCCTGTGATATCTACATTTTTATCATTTGCTAAAGCGGTCGTCATCGTATAAGTTCCGTTGATTGCAGAACTGGCATTAACAGGTCCGTACAAATGATTTATTCCGGCATAATCACCGGCAGACAATCCTGTCCTTTGCTTGGTAAATGTAGACCCGTCAAGCTTGGTCATTACTGGCTGGCCTGGATCTATCGCAAAGTCTGTAGACTGATACATCATGACTGAACCGAAATCGAATGCCCCATGTCCTGCATAATCATTATAAAGATTGAAGTTATGACGGCTACCTTCCACCGCTTTATTAACATCTACGATAATGTACTGATCTCTATCTGGGCGGCACTGTTCGTGCATGATTCCCATTGAATGCATTATTTCGTGAGCGATAATGGCGGGATATGTGATATTATAAATTTTAATACCATTTACTCTGTTTTTTTGCCATCCAAGTGGAGAACTGTTGGAGGTTGTATAAGTAAAGGTGATGTATTCTGTTTGATTCGTGCGTTGAACAAACTGCATACTGGTTTGTGAAGAGATCATATCAAACGCTTTGTTGATATTGGTAAGGAATGTATCATAATTCTGAGTGCTCATAGTTCCCTGGCTGGGTAATGTGTAATAGACGATGGCATTAGGCCATGTCTTAATAAAGGAGCTTACAATGGTACTTTTTTCTGCTGTTGATGTTCCAGGGTTGGCCTGCTTTTGTAATGCATTAAACTGTTCGGAGCTGATCGTTATATCTTCTGCATAAAAATATTCACCATTGACTTCATTAACATAGGTGTATTTTCCGTCAATTAATAATTTGTGAATCTTTGCATTGTCCAGCTTTGTGGTTGTAGGATCGATTGAATCAGTTTGAGGATTTTCAATGTCCGACCTGCATGAATTCAGTGCCAGAATAAGGCATCCTGATAAGAGTAATAGTTTGCTTTTCATATTATTTAATATTGGTTGATGATCAGGTTTATATATGAACAGCTCTATTATTACCCCGCACAAAAGATTATTAAAATTAATTAATTCTAAGTTTGATTAAGTTCTGCATTATAATTCAGCTGTGTGTTGTAAATATACTAATAAAAGATTATTATTGCATACAACATAATATAATGATTGTTTTGTTAACTTTTTGTTTGTTTGATATATTTAATTCGTTTATTTGTTTGAAATGCTTTATTTTTTACTATTAATTTTGAAATTAAGTTATTTCACGAATATTTGATATGATGCTATAAACTGTATTTTATACTAGCATAAAGACTATTCTATTGATAAATTAATAAAGTATACTGAAATTTGTAAGGTCATGACGTTCAGGTAATACTGTATCATGAATATGTATTTTTGGAAGAATTACATTGAAGATGCCTGTAATTCGGGATATAAAAAAAGCGGGGCAAATACCCCGCTTACATTTATGCTTTTAAATTCAATTGTAACTCCAGTTCGTCAAGCTGTGCATCAGCAATAGAAGCAGGTGCATCGATCATTACATCTCGTCCTGAATTGTTCTTAGGGAATGCGATATAATCTCTGATTACTTCGTTTCCGTCAAGAATCGCTACCAAACGGTCAAATCCGAATGCCAGTCCTCCATGTGGCGGTGCTCCGTATTTGAAGGCATTCATCAGGAATCCAAACTGAGCTTCAGCTTCTTCTCTGGTAAATCCTAATAAATCAAACATTTTAGACTGAAGATCTCTGTCAAAAATTCTGATCGATCCTCCACCGATTTCGTTTCCGTTCAGAACCATATCGTAAGCATTAGCTCTTGCTTTTCCGGGATCTGTTTCCAATAAATGGATATCTTCAGTTTTTGGAGACGTGAAAGGGTGGTGCATTGCATGGTAACGTCCACTTTCTTCATCAAATTCCAATAGAGGGAAGTCAACTACCCATAGTGGTGCAAATTCGTTTCCTTTTCTTAATCCCAAACGGTTTCCAAGTTCCATTCTCAAAGCAGAAAGCTGAGCTCTTACTTTATTTTCGTTTCCGGAAAGAATCAACATTAAATCTCCTTCTTTGGCTCCGAATTTTTCGATGATCTTTGCTAAATCTTCTTCGTTGTAGAATTTATTTACCGATGAGGTTTTTACACCATCATTCTGGAATTTTACCCAAACCATTCCCGATGCTCCGATCTGAGGACGTTTAACCCAATCAACAAGTTCATCGATTTGTTTTCTCGTATATTCCGCACATCCTTCTACATTGATCCCGACTACTAATTCAGCATCATCAAATATCTTGAAGTCTTTTCCTTTTACCAGTTCATTCAGTTCTACGAACTCCATTCCGAAACGGATATCCGGTTTGTCGTTTCCGTATTTTCTCATCGCATCAGCGAAAGTCATTCTTGGGAAATCTCCGAATTCCTGACCTGTAATATCTTTTAAAAGCGTTTTAGTCATTCCTTCGAATACGTTCATAACGTCTTCCTGCTCTACGAAAGCCATTTCACAGTCGATTTGTGTAAACTCCGGCTGTCTGTCTGCTCTTAAATCCTCATCACGGAAACATTTTACGATCTGGAAATATTTATCCATTCCACCTACCATCAAAAGCTGTTTGAAAGTTTGTGGAGATTGTGGCAATGCATAAAACTGTCCGGGATTCATTCTGCTTGGTACCACAAAGTCTCTTGCTCCTTCCGGAGTAGATTTGATCAAAACAGGTGTTTCCACTTCAATGAAACCTTCTTCAGATAAATAATTTCTTACTTTCTGCGCCATTTTGTGGCGGAAGATCAGTTTATCTTTTACCGGATTTCTTCTGATATCCAGGTAACGGTATTTCATTCTTAATTCTTCACCTCCGTCTGTTTCATCCTCAATGGTGAAAGGTGGAAGCTGAGAATCGTTCAGAATCGTCAGTTTTTCTACCAGAATTTCAATTTCCCCGGTGGGAATATTAGGGTTTTTGCTTACTCTTTCAATAACTCTTCCGGTAGCCTGAATTACAAATTCACGGCCCAGTTTTTTAGCTTCTTCCATCAATTGTGCAGAAGAACGCTCCTGATCAAAAACCAGCTGGGTAATTCCGTAACGATCCCGAAGATCTACCCAAATCATAAATCCTTTATCACGGATAGTCTGTACCCATCCTGATAGTGTAACTTCTTCATTCAGATTTTTCAGAGATAGCTCTCCGTTGGTGTGTGATCGAAACATAATTATTTGTTTAAAGTTCAATGTTTAAGGTCCAATTCCGGACCTTGAATTTTTCGTTGGCAAAGATAAGATTTTTGCAGGTTTTATAAATAAAAAAAACTTCCTTTCGGAAGTTTCATATATTGTTTTTAGATTTTTTTAGATTCTGTTACCACCTTTTGCGATCAGAATTCTCTTTACTTCTTCACTGCCTTTTGTTTCATCAGCTACTTCAAGAGGAGTTTTATTCTGACATTTTTTATTCACATTCACTTTGTTATCCAAAAGGAAGTTGATAATATTCTTTCTGTCAGACATTACACTGAAACCAAGAGGTGAATAAAGTATATTCCCAACAAGGAAACATTTGTTGTAATCTCCCGGAGCAAACTGTTTTTTAAATGTTGCAACATCATCAGAATAAATGGCTTTCATCTTTTCCTGACTCATCTTCTGGGCAGAGAACATGCTGCCGGACAGTAACATTCCAAATAGAAAAGTAGTAGAGATTATTTTTTTCATAAGGATAATTTTTAAGAATATACAAATCTAAATTAAATTTTATTACCAATTGCTAAGTTTTTCTAATAATTGGATTTGTATTTTTGGGATTACATAAAATATTAATTGCGAAATGACAAAATATATTGAATTTTTGAAAAAAGCATTCAGCGGTGAAGAGACTGATTTTACCCAAATAAATATCAGAAGTGCCGTACTGCTTTTAGCGGTTCCCATGATGCTGGAAATGGCTATGGAATCTGTATTTGCGCTTGTTGACCTCTATTTTGTCGGGCATCTGAAAGAAAGCGGATTTGCTATCCAGACCGTAGGACTTACAGAATCTGTACTTTCCATAATGTATTCTATTGCGATTGGAATGAGTATGGCAGCCACAGCGTTGGTGGCAAGACGAATTGGTGAAAAAAATCCGGAACAGGCTTCCAGAAGTGCGGCGCAGGTATTACTCGTTTCGTTTGCTATTACTTTTGTTTTAAGTTTACTAGGAGTAATCTTTGCTGAAGAAATTCTGATTCTGATGGGATCAAAACCGGAAGCAGCTGCTTACGGAAAGAATTTTACCCGAATTATGATGGGAAGCAGTACAGTCATTATGCTTCTATTTTTAATTAATGGGATTTTCAGAGGAGCGGGAAATGCGATGATTGCGATGAAAAGCTTATGGATAGCTAATATTGCCAACATTATTCTCTGTCCGTTTCTGATAAAAGGCTTAGGACCTGTTCCGGCTTTGGGATTAACAGGAGCTGCTTTGGCAACAACAATAGGACGGAGCATTGGTGTTATTTATCAGTTGTACCATCTTTTAGTAGCCGATACTCAGATAAGAATTAAACTTCCTTATTTTAAACCGAATTACGGATTAATCAAATCTATTATAAAAATTGCAACTCCCGGTATTTTTCAGTTTGTCATTGCCTCGTGCAGCTGGATTTTCCTTGCGGAGCTGGTAGCGACCACAGGAGGAGAGAATGCGTCGGCAGGTTATCAGACTGCTTTGAGACTGATGATGTTCTTTATGCTTCCTGCCTGGGGTTTGAGTAATGCTGCATCTACATTGGTAGGACAGAATATGGGAGCGAATGAAATGATGAGAGCAGAGCAGTCCGTAATGAAAACCGTAAAGTATAATGTCATCTTTATGTTGATCGTAAGTCTGATCTTTCTTTTTATGGGGAACTTTTTAGTAGGCTTTTTTACTCAGGAAATGGCTATTAAAGATTTCGCTAAAAATGCGCTTCAGATTATGAGTATAGGGTTTATTTTTTATGGAATCGGGATGGTGATGATCAATGCTTTTAATGGAGCTGGTGATACATGGACTCCCACCTGGGTTAATCTTTTTGGTTTCTGGCTGTTTCAGATTCCGCTTGCCTATTTTTTATCAAAGTATCTTGATATGGGTCCAAAAGGTGTTTTCATTTCAATCCCAGCAGCAGAAACATTGATTACCATTGTTGCTTTTGTCTTGTTTAAAAAAGGAAAATGGAAGACGATAAAAGTTTAAAAAGCTGGAAGAAGGAGGTACTGGTAGTTTGAAATATTTAATCTAGCCTTTGGTAACAAAATAAAAAAGATAAGTAATCTGCTGGTTGAGAATTGAAAATAGTAACCTGATAGTCACTTCTAGCTTCCCTCTTCCAGCTTCCATTCCTAATTTATAAAACTTTAACAGCTTCATGAATTGGATTTTAATATTGTATTTTTTAAATTCGTAGAACAACAAATACTTAATACTATGGGAAAAGGAGACAAAAAATCAAGAAGAGGAAAAATCAATTCCGGAAGTTACGGCAAAAGAAGACCTAGAAAAGCCTCAAAATCTTTTACAGCTTCTGAAGAAAAATCTAAAAAGTAATCAAAAATAAAAAGACCGAAGATCAGATCTCCGGTCTTTTTTATGAAAATTAAATTAATTATTTACCTCCCAGAATATTACCAAGGATGCTGCCTAATCCGCCGCCGCCTTGTTGTTGGTTTCCACCACCGCCCAATACACTTCCAATTATATCGTTCAGGGGATTTCCAGATGATTGAGATTGTCCTCCTCCTAAAACACTTCCAAGAATGTCATTCAAAGGGTTAGACTGCTGAGCTTGAGCCTGATTGGAAGCGTTTCCAAGAATTCCTCCTAAAAGATCTCCCAAACCGCCTGCTCCTACATTACTCTGTTGTTTCTGCTGTCCGATATAACCCATTACTACAGGTGCAAGCATCGCAAGAATAGGACCTATTTTGTCAATTGAAATTCCTGTATTTTGTGACAATTGGTTTTCAACAGTACTTTTTTGCCCGCCAAAGATATGATCAAGGATAGATCCTCCTTCAGCCTGTCTTGCTTCAATTTGTGAAGCATCATTTAAAATACTACCGTTATGGTCTTTATCTAAAGCATTATTTAAAGCTTCTGCTTCTTTAGCATCCTGAGATTTATTTCTGAGATAAGAAATGATAAGAGGTGTAGCAACAGCCAAAAGGGCGATTACCTGATTTTTGCTGATCCCGAATTTGTTCTCAGCCTGTTCAGCAACCTGGTTGCCTGTGTTCCCTGTAAGTAGGTCTATTAAACTCATTTTTGTGTTTGTTAAGTATTAAGTAACCAAAGTTATCAAAAAATATGTCTCAGAAAATGACCGGCATTCACAATTATTGTTAAAGTTTCGGATGATATTTCAAAATGTCTTAGTTCTTTATGATAGGCACATTAGAACATGCTTCTCCGAACATCAGAGATTTTACAATAGGTTTTAGCTGTTCTACCAATTCAATATAAGCATTTTCGGGAATTTCTTTATCTGAACATCCTTTTACAAGGACTCTTTTTCCTCTCATTTCCTCAAAATCATGAGTCTGAATCGCATTGTGCATTAAAATAACTTCCAGATCCTCGCGGCTTCCAAAAACTATTTTCTTCGCTACATCTGTAAGTTTTGCGGTTAAAACGAAATAAGCCCAAAGAGGAATGATAGTATCTACAGAGTTGTAGATGTATATGTATGAATCTTTATATTGTTCAGTATCTATTGCCTCTACCTTTTCGCGGAAATCTTTTTCTTTCAGTATCATTTCCTGAAAAAGAAAATCTTTAAGGTCAATACCTTTTCTTTCCCCTTTTGGCAGTAAAGTGGTAAGGTCAAAATTGATAAGGCCGCTTTCTGCAACTTTATTCCGGATTTCAAATTCTTCTGACATTTTTTATCATTATCTTTGAACAAATTTACGAATTAAGATCATATCTGTCTTAATTTGTTCTCTATCCTTACTATAGAAATGAAATATTATATTATTGCTGGAGAAGCTTCCGGTGATTTGCATGGAAGCAACCTGATGAAAGCTTTAAAACAAAAAGATCCCCATGCGGAATTCAGATTTTGGGGTGGTGACCTGATGAAAGCTCAGGGCGGAACTTTGGTGAAACATTACCGTGATCTTGCTTTTATGGGATTTCTGGAAGTAGTGATGAACCTCCGTACCATTCTGAATAACATTAAATACTGTAAAGACGACATTCAGAAGAACAGACCTGATGTCTTGATTTTGGTAGATTATCCGGGATTCAATCTGAGAATCGCAAGATTTGCGAAAGAGTTGGGAATTAAAGTTATTTATTATATTTCTCCACAGCTTTGGGCATGGAAGGAAGGGCGCGTAGAAATTATCAAAAAATATGTGGATGAAATGATGGTCATCCTTCCTTTTGAAGAAGATTTTTACAGAAAACACGGTGTTCATTCTCATTTTGTAGGACATCCTTTGCTGGATGCTATTTCGGATCTCCAGGAAATCAGTATTGAAAATTTCAAGTCAGAACACGGACTGAACGAAAAAGAAATTATTGCATTGCTTCCGGGTTCCAGAGAACAAGAGGTGGAAAAAATGCTTGAGATGATGCTTTCCGTAAGACCACACTTTAAAGATTATCAGTTTGTAATTGCCGGAGCACCAAGTCTTCCAAAAGAATTTTATCAGAAATATGTAGATGATAATGTTCATTTTGTCTCTAATAAAACCTATGATCTGCTGAGATGTTCAAAAGCTGCTCTGGTGACTTCCGGAACGGCTACGTTGGAAACTGCTTTGCTGAATGTCCCTGAAGTAGTTTGCTATCGTGGAAGCAAAATTTCTTATGCCATTGCTAAAAGATTGGTAAAAAATATTAATTATATTTCTCTGGTTAATCTGATTATGGACAGGGAAGTGGTAAAAGAATTAATTCAAAATGATCTGAATACCAAAAATCTGGTAGAAGAGCTCAATAAAATTTTGTCAGGTGAGAAAAGGGAACAGGTTCTGAATGACTATCATCTTCTGAGAGAAAAGCTTGGCGGAAAAGGAGCCAGCGATCATGCTGCTGAAGTGATATTGAAAGTATAGTTCGTACTGAGTTTCTGATCATTTAATTTTTAACTATGAATTATTGTAACCGTTTTCTGTTATTACTAACTTTTACATTGTTTTTCTCAAACAGTTTTGGGCAGCAGAACAGTGCAAGAGATAAAGTTCAGATATTTTATTACGGCTGGTACGCCAATCCGGCAAAGGACGGAGATTATCAGCACTGGAATCATGAGATCCTTCCTCACTGGAGCAACCCGAAGTGGAATAATCTGGGACATCATAAAGGAGGAGATGATATCGGAGCTAATTTTTATCCGGCCCTTGGCAATTACAGTTCCAATGATCCGAAAATCATTGAACAGCATATGAAAATGATCAAAGACTCCGGAGTAGGAGTGGTAGTTGTAAGCTGGCTGGGAAAAGATTCGTTCACGGATAAAAGTCTTGCCAAATATCTGGATGTTGCAGATCGTTTTGATTTAAAAATTGCCTTTCATATTGAGCCATTCTATAAAAATATATCAGAATTAAAAGAACAGCTTTCTTATCTGGTAAAAACGTATTCCAGTCATCATGCTTTTTATAAAAAAGAAGGAAAGCCTTTGTTTTATGTGTATGACAGTTATAAAATTCCTAAAGAAGAATGGGTGAAAATGTTGTCTGAAAATGGAGAAAAGACCATCAGAAATACAGATTTAGATGCTCTTTATATCGGACTTTGGGTTGAAAAAAATGATGCTGAATTTTTTGATTCCTCAGGTTTTGATGGTTTCTATACCTATTTTGCCAGCGAAGGATTTGTATACGGAAGTACAACGGCTAATTGGGATTTTATGGCAAACTTCGCTAAAGATCACCATCTGATTTTTATTCCTTGTGTGGGCCCTGGTTATTCCGATACAAGAATCCGTCCGTGGAATGAAGCGAACTTCAAAAGCAGAGACAATGGAAAATATTATGAGAAAATGTTTGATGCTGCCATTAAAGTAAATCCGGAATTCATTGGCATTACATCATTCAACGAATGGCATGAAGGAACACAAATAGAGCCTGCTGTTCCTAAAAAAGCCGGTGATTTCAAATATGAAGATTATGGGAAAGATCCTTTATTTTATATCAAAGAAACAAAGCGATTGACGGATAGATTTCTGAAAAAAAGATAGTATACTTTCAAATATTATTTTTAAAGAATAAAATTAAGCGTTCTGTTGACATTTTTAATGAAGGCAGAACGCTTTTTTAGTTTTTAAAGAGATCATGAATTTCCCAATTCATTGCTTATTTTAAAAGGATAATTAATGGATTTTGAACAAACAGCCTCTTCTTATTCTGGCAATATGCTTTATTCTTGGAATTCTTTTTCAGGATAAGGTGGTATTGTCAGATACCATTGTTGGTAGAGTTGGAATAATCTGCTCAATATTGTTGATTTTAATCTGCTTTCATTCTTATCTTCTGCATAAAACCAAAACAGTTTTCCTGATGCTTCTGCTGTTTGGTGCAGGAATTATTCTTCATTTCTATAATACGAATTTGCTGGACGGAAAGTTTCCTATCAAGAAAAATGAAACGCTTATATTTAAAATCTCTCAGAAATTAAATTCTTCAGGAAAATATAGAAAATACGAAGGCATTGCACAGATGGGAAATACAGGTTTTAATTCAATTTTCTATGTTCCAAAAGAGAGTAAAGAGCTGGATTTTATTCATTACTACAAAGCCGAGGCTTATATTGCGCAGCCTAAGGCACCATCACATGATTTTCAGTTCAATTATGCTCAATATCTGAAAAGGAAGCATATTGATTATCAGGTTTATCTTTCAAAAGAAATTGTATGTGCAGAACGGAATGACTTAACGTTGGCAGATCAGCTTAGGCAGTATAGGTTTGAAGTTCTTAAAAAAATAGATAAAACAGAAATTTCGGAAAAAACCCAAGAATTTCTGAAAGGTATTATTCTGGCAGATCGGACGGAGATTGATGCAGACACTGTTAGAGATTTCAATAGATCAGGGCTGGTTCATTTTCTTGCTATTTCCGGAACTCATATTGTGGTTATTTTCGGGATGTTCTATTTTTTTCTGATTCGTTTTACTCCTTTACAATTCAGAAAATATGCTGTTGTTTTCAGTTTGGTTTTTATATGGCTGTTTGCTGTTTTTATTGGATTTGGTAATTCAGTATTGCGTTCCTGCATCATGTTGAGTGTTTATTTTATTTTTGTCCTCCTTCAGCGGAAACCGGACCTGCTTCACTCATTAGCCGTGTCTGCTTTTTTTATTCTAACCGGAGATACGCAGCAGCTTTTTGATGTGGGGTTTCAGCTTAGCTTTTTGGCTGTTTTGGGAATATATTGGCTGAACCAGCCACTTTTGAAATACTTTCCGAAACAGGATAATTATGTCAAAAAAATTTTGTTTAATACCATTGCAATATCGTTATCGGCACAGCTGGCAACCCTTCCCCTGGTCTTGTATTATTTTCATCAGTTTTCATTCATATCAATCATTGCTAATGTTGTTATTGTTCCTTTTTCTGAGATAATTATCGTTTTCTCATTTATAATGACGGGTCTTATTTCTTTTGGAGTTGATTTTGAATTTATAAATGGAATGTATGATGAGGTTATTTATGTTTTACTGAAGATAATCCATTGGTTTGCTGAGATTGATCTGTTGTTTTTTGACAATATCCCAATGAATGGGATAGAAGTGATGTCAGCATCAGTTTTTGTATATTTACTAAGACCCGTTATTCTGAATTTCAATTTTAAAAACAGGATAAGGCTGGTGACAGCAGCATTACTATTTCTGGTGATAAGAACCGGAAGCACTGCATTTGAAAATCAGAAAGAAGAGATATTGGTCCATCATTTTTATAAAAACAAAATTTTTTCCGTAAAAAATAATAACAGAGTATGTTTCTGGATTTCGGATATGAAAAATAAGACGAAGATTTTACAGTATATAGTCAATCCCTATTGTGCTTCCAGGAGAGTAGATCATTTTGAGATAAAACACATGTCTTCCTCTGTTCAAAAAGTAGTTTTCAGGAATAAAACTTACGATCTGAAATGATGGTTCTTAATTTAGCCATTTTCCTGTATCTATAATGGATAAAATTCTTATTTAGAAAGATTACAAACTGCCTATTTGTGAGATTTCTCACTTTTCGATATTGTTAAACTTTCTTAATTTTGTAGAAATTCAAATTTAAACTTATATGGCAGGTTTAACGAGTTCTACGATAGGTAGAAAATATGCTATGGCATTATCAGCTCTATTTTTGCTGATTTTTCTTATACTGCATTTGACGACCAATTTGTTATCAGTTCTAAACAAAGATGCATTTAATACAGCATCTGACTTTATGGGCTATAATCCTTTTGTGCAGTTCTTAATGCAGCCTATTCTTGGTTTTGCAGTAATTTTCCATTTTGTAATGGGATTTGTGCTTGAGATCAAGAATAATAAAGCGCGTCCGGTAAAGTATGCAGCAAACAACGCATCAGTGAATTCTTCATGGATGTCCAGAAATATGATTATTTCAGGTGCTGTTATCTTAGCGTTCCTGGCGCTTCACTTATATGATTTCTGGTTACATGAAATGAATTATAAGTATGTAGAAGGATTGACTCCTGATGCAGAACGTTTCTGGCCGGAACTTCATGAGAAGTTTGCCGATCTTTGGAGAGTGGCTTTATATGTAATTTCTTTTGTTCTGCTAGGATTACACTTAGCTCACGGATTCCAGTCTTCATTCCAGTCTATCGGAGCAAGACATCCAAAATATACGCCGGTGATCAAAGCTTTCGGAACATGGTATTCAATCCTTATTCCTGCAGGATTCATCATCGTAGCAGTTTTCCATTTTATAACTCAATAATATCAATATACTAATATGAGTAAATTAGATTCAAGAATTCCAGCGGGTCCTCTTAAAGACAAGTGGAAAAATCATAAAGACCATATGAACCTTGTTGCCCCAAACAACAGAGACAAGATTGATATTATTGTTGTAGGTACAGGTTTGGCAGGAGGTTCTGCTGCAGCTACATTGGCTGAGCAGGGATATAACGTAAAAGCATTCTGCTACCAGGATTCTCCAAGAAGAGCGCACTCCATTGCCGCTCAGGGAGGTATCAACGCAGCGAAGAATTATCAGGGAGACGGTGACTCTACTTACAGATTATTCTATGATACCATCAAAGGTGGTGACTATAGAGCAAGAGAGGCCAACGTTTACAGATTAGCTGAAGTTTCCGCTAATATTATTGACCAGTGTGTTTCCCAGGGGGTTCCTTTCGGGAGAGATTACGGCGGTCAGCTGGATAACCGTTCATTTGGTGGGGTTCAGGTAAAAAGAACGTTCTATGCAAAAGGACAAACCGGACAGCAGTTATTATTAGGTGCTTATTCTGCAATGAGCCGTCAGATCGGTAAAGGAAGAATTAAGATGTACAACCGTCATGAGATGTTAGATCTTGTTATTGTTGACGGAAAAGCAAGAGGGATTATCGCAAGAAATCTTGTAACAGGTGAAATTGAGAGACACTCTGCTCACGCAGTGGTAATTGCTTCAGGAGGATACGGGAACGTATACTTCCTTTCTACCAATGCAATGGGATCCAACGTTTCTGCGGCATGGAAAATTCACAAGAAAGGAGCTTACTTTGCAAACCCATGCTACGTACAGATTCACCCTACTTGTATTCCTGTTCACGGAACACAGCAGTCTAAACTGACTTTGATGTCTGAATCACTAAGAAACTCAGGAAGAATCTGGGTTCCTAAGAAAATTGAAGATTCAGTAGCGATCAGAGAAGGCAAATTAAGACCTGAAAATATTAAAGAAGAAGATAGAGATTATTATTTGGAAAGAAGATACCCTGCATTCGGTAACCTTGTACCTAGAGACGTTGCTTCCAGAGCAGCTAAGGAAAGATGTGATGCCGGATTCGGAATTGAAAATAATGATACTCAGGAAGGTGTTTACCTTGATTTCTCTACAGAGATCATGAAAAAAGGTAAAGAAGCCGCTATTGAAAAACATATTCATAATCCTACAGATCAGCAGATCTATGATCTTGGTAAGAAGTGGGTTGAGGAGAAGTATGGTAACTTATTCGTAATGTACGAGAAAATTACCGCTGATGATCCTTACAAAACTCCAATGAAGATCTATCCTGCGGTTCACTATACCATGGGTGGTGTTTGGGTTGATTATAACCTTCAGTCTACAATCCCTGGATGTTTCGTAATTGGTGAGGCTAACTTCTCAGATCACGGGGCAAACAGATTGGGGGCATCTGCATTGATGCAGGGGCTTGCTGACGGATATTTTGTACTTCCTTATACGATTGCAGATTACCTTTCTGCAGATATCAGAACAGGAGCTATTCCTACTAATTCAGCACCTTTTGACGAGGCTGAGAAAGGAATTAAAGAAAAAATTGATTTCTTCTTAAACAATAAAGGAACTCATTCAGTAGATCATTTCCATAAAAAACTGGGACACATCATGTGGAACAAGGTAGGTATGGGCAGAACTCCTGAAGGTTTGAGAGAAGCAATCAAAGAAATCGAAGAAGTAAGAAATGACTTCTGGAAAAATGTAAAAGTACCTGGGGAAGGAGAAGGAATGAACACTGAGCTTGAAAAAGCATTCAGAGTAGCAGACTTCCTGGAACTTGGGCAATTAATGGCTATCGATGCACTACACAGAAACGAATCTTGTGGTGGACATTTCCGTGAAGACCATTCAACTCCGGACGGAGAAGCGGAAAGAGATGACGTAAACTACAAATACGTCGGAGCTTGGGAATATCAAGGAAACGATATCAACGCGGAAGTGTTGCATAAAGAAGAGTTGATATATGATAACATCGAGGTTAAAACTAGAAGTTATAAATAGTATGAAGAATTTAAAAAAATTACTATTATTTTTTGTAGTTCTCTTTGGATTCTCTACTGTTGTTGCTCAGAAAATTACGACTCAGGCTATTGATAAACCTTCTGAAGGAAAATCATTAGTTTATATTTTAAAAACCGGAGCTGGTTTACTGGTTAATTTCAGAATTTATGATAAAGATCTTTTTCTAGGACCTATTTCAAGTGGAAAATATCTGGTTTATGAATGTGAACCAGGTGAGCATTTGTTTTGGGCCGGTGCAGAAAACAGAGATTATGTTGAAGCTAACTTGGAGCCTAATTCTGTATACGTTATTAATGCAGAGGGACAAATGGGGGCTTTTGTTGCTGGTGTAAATCTTAAACCTTTAAAACCTACAGAGTTTAGAGATAAAAAGCTTTTTTATCAGGTGATAAAAGGAGATACTAAAAAAGTATACGAAAAATCACAGGATGATAAGTCTGAAAATATTGCAAAAGCAATGGAAAAATATAAGGAGTTAAAAAGTAGAAACTCTAATAAAATTGCAGTTCTTACTTCAGATATGAAGTTTGAAAATGCAGATAAACCAGAAAAAAATAAATAATCTCCAACCTATAAATAAAAAATTATGAGTGCAAAAAAAGGCTTACATCTTACGCTGAAAATTTGGAGACAAAAAAACAACAAATCTAAAGGTCAGTTTGAGACTTATAAAATATCAGATGTATCTACAGACTCTTCATTTTTAGAGATGTTAGATATCCTGAACGAAAATTTAATTAACGAAGGAAAAGAACCTATCGCTTTTGACCACGACTGTCGTGAGGGAATCTGCGGGATGTGTTCTCTTTACATCAATGGTAGAGCTCATGGGCCTGATACGGGGATTACAACTTGTCAGCTTCACATGAGAATGTTCAAAGATGGAGAGACTATCGTTATTGAACCCTGGAGAAGTGCCGCTTTCCCTGTTATCAAAGACTTAATGGTAGACAGAAGCGCATTCGACAGAGTAATGGCAGCAGGAGGATTCATTTCTGTGAACACTTCTGGTAATACATTAGATGCTAACGCAATTCCTGTTCCCAAAGAAGATGCAGACAAAGCAATGGATGCAGCAGCTTGTATCGGATGTGGAGCTTGTGTAGCTACATGTAAAAACGGATCTGCAATGTTATTCGTGGGAGCTAAAGTTTCTCAGTATGCATTACTTCCACAAGGTAGAGTAGAAGCTAAGAGAAGAGTTCTGAACATGGTGAAAGCTATGGACGAAGAAGGATTCGGAAACTGTTCAAACACCGGAGCATGTGAAGTAGAATGTCCTAAAGGTATTTCTCTTGAAAACATCGCAAGAATGAACAGAGAATACATGGCTGCTCTTGTAGATCAAGGATAGAATTGATTCAGATACATAAAAAATCGCCTTCACTTTTGGAGGCGATTTTTTTATGAAATTAACACCTCTGTTAAAGTTTGTTAACTTATTGACTGATCTTCGTTATTCTTTATTTATTAAGTATATATTTGAAAGGTAATTGAATCGTTTTCTGAAAAGACCTTCAAATACTTTTTACCTTCAAAAAGACAGTATTCCGTAATGGGAATACCCCTTTTGAACGGTAATAATAAAATTTTTAAAAAAAATAATTAGAGTGAATTAACAAGCCCTAAAAAGCTTATTTTTGTGTAATATTAAAAATTGAAATGAAAAAATATCTTTTATTGTTTATCATCACATTCTTTGTGATGTCTTGTTCAAAAAAAGTAGAAGTAAAAGGAAAAATTACTGGAGGCTCACCATTAGAAAGAATTGAATTTGTAGAAGCTTCAGGAGTAGGAACCCTGCCTTTGATTAATATAGGTCTGGATAAAGACGGAAACTTTTCAGGAAATTTTGATGCTCCTAAAGATGGGATGTACGTAATCAACTACGCAGGCAGACAAAGCCTGATCTATCTTGAAGGAGGACAAAAAGTGAATATCTCAGGAAACGGGGCTACTTTCCCAAATGAATATGTAATTACCGGAGATGCTAAAAAGAACAATGATTTCCTTACGGCTTCTCAGAAGTTTTTAGCTGAGTATGGTAATAAAGTTAACTTAGGCGCTTTAATGGCAGGAGATGAAGCTGCATTCTTGAAAGGGATGCATAAAATTGAAGCAGATATTAATAAAAATGTAGATGACCTGGCTAAGAAAAATAATCCGAGCAAAGGATTATTAGAATGGAAAAAAAACGATGTCAAAGTAACCATTCTTAACTTGCTTGCGAACTATGAAATGTCTCACGGTCCAATGTCAGGAAATCCGTCTTTCAAAGCATCTAAGGCTTTCAAAGATTATGAAACCCAGTTGGAAACAGATAAAGAAGCAATGGTGAAAACTATCCCTCTTTACAGACAATATCTTCTTGTAAAAATGACTCCTGATTTCCAGAAGTATGCGGAAGCAAACAGCAAAGGAAAAACAGGGATTACAACTTCTGAGATGTTCGCTCAGTATTTGAAAACTAAAAAAGATTTATCTCAAACAACAAAAGATTATCTTCTTGCATTTGTAATGGCTCAGGCTGATATTCACCCAACGAGTCCGACTGCCAATATCGACAAGATTAAAAAGATCATCGATTCAGATATTAAAGATGCTACTATTAAAAGTGACCTTTTAAAAATGCAGGTAGCTATTACAGGACTTAAAATCGGAGAAGCAGCTCCAGAAGCAGCTTTAGCAAAACAAGACGGAAAAGCTTACAAGCTTTCTGAAAACAAAGGGAAACCTTATATGTTATTCTTCTACGCTTCATGGAATCCTTACATCAGCGAAGCTACAGTACCTGTATTAAAAGAAGTGGTAAACTTTTATAAATCTAAAATGAATTTTGTATTTGTAAATGTGGATGATACAAAAGATCAGTTCATTAAAACAAGTAATTCTTTATTAAAAGGAATTCAGGGAGTAAATGTTTACGGAGAAGGAGGATTGAACTCAGATATCGCTAAGAAATATGGGGTATACGGATTCAAATTACCTTGTTTTGTAATTATTGATAAAGATGGTAAAATTGCCAGCAGATCTTTTGTAAACCTTGGTGAGCAGGAATTGGTGACTATTTTGGATAAACAAACAGGTCTTTCCGCACCGAAGGTAGATCCGAATGCTCAAATGCAGCCACAACTGCAGCTTGATCCATCTGCTATGCAGCAAGCACCACAGCAGGCAAATCCACAACCGGCTCCAACAAAATAATAAACTTTAACACAGTATAGAAACCTTATCTTCGGATAAGGTTTTTTTTATTGTATTTTTGCAAACTGGAACGTAAAAGTTTCAATTAGGAAAATAGAAAATTTTAGAATGAGTAGGAAGAAAAAAAGAGATCTAGTTCTTGAAAATATAAAACTATTGACAGCCGGAGCTAAAGGGGTGGCAATAGGGAAAACAGACGAAGGTAAAACTGTAATGGTTTCCGGGGCAATTCCAGGAGATATTGTGAATGTAAGAGTGAAAAAAGCAAAGTCAAAATACTATGAAGGCGAAGCGATTGAAGTTCTTGAAAAATCACCATACAGAGTAGAGCCTAAATGTATCCACTTTGGTACTTGCGGAGGATGCAAATGGCAGAATATGAGCTATGAAAAGCAGCTTGATTTTAAACAGGAAGAAGTATATAATAATATTAAAAGAATCGGAGGAATTGATGACTTTGTAACCGTGCCAATTCTGGGATCTGAAGAACAGTATTTTTATAGAAACAAAATGGAGTTTTCCTTCTCTAACGCAAGATGGCTTACTCAATACGAAATCAGTTCCGAAGAGAATTTCGGGAGCAAAGATGCTTTAGGTTTTCATATTCCTGGGATGTGGAGCAAAATCCTGGATTTGAAGGAGTGTTTCCTTCAGGAAGATCCTTCCAATGCTATAAGACTGGCTGTAAAAGAATACGGTGTTAATAATGGCTTGGATTTCTTTGATGTAAGAAATCAGGAAGGTTTCCTTAGAACCTTGATGATGAGACAGAACTCAAAAGGAGAGTGGATGGTTCTTTTCCAGCTTTACAGAGAAGAAAAAGAAAACAGAGAAAAGCTTTTTGAATTCTTATTAGAAAAATTTCCGCAGATTAAAACGTTGGTATATGCCATCAACCCTAAACAGAATGACTCTATTTATGATTTAAATATCAATGTGTACTTCGGGGAAGGTTATCTTATGGAAGAGATGGATGGGCTGCATTTTAAGATAGGGCCGAAATCATTCTTCCAGACCAACTACAAACAGGCATTGGAACTATACAGAAAAACATTGGAATTTGCAGATCTGAAAGGCAATGAAGTAGTATATGATCTTTATACAGGAACTGGAACAATCGCCCAGTATGTAGCAAGAAATGCAAAACAGGTCATCGGAATAGAATCTGTACAGGAAGCCATAGATGCAGCAATAGAACATGCGGCATTGAACGGATTGACAAACACAACATTCTATTGTGGAGATATGAAAGATGTTTTCAATGACGAATTCATGGCAAACCACCCTAAAGCAGATGTATTAATCACAGATCCACCAAGAGATGGAATGCATCAGAAGGTGGTAGAACAGATTCTTAAGCTTTCACCGCAAAAAGTAGTTTATGTAAGCTGCAACTCGGCAACACAGGCAAGAGATCTGGCATTGATGAAAGAACATTATACTTTAGTGAAGATCTTACCGGTAGATATGTTTCCGCAAACACACCATGTTGAGAATATTGCATTGCTGATTAAAAAATAAATTTATTTAAATTTGAAATCTTAATATGAAGTACTTTAAATTTCTCATAGCGATCTGCTTTTTAGGAATGCTTTTTTCCTGTGGAGGTGACGATGATATTTGTGAAAGCGGAGAAGGAACCCCCAGAATGAAGGTAGCCTTCAGGTCTATGGATAGTGGAAAAGAGAAGACTCTGGATTCACTCTATGTTGCGGTAGATTATGGTGCCGGAAAGGTAGATCTGGGAGGAGTTGCAAAGATTGATTCCAGATTAATTCCTTTACGTGTAGACAGCTCACCGTATACAGACGTTTATTTTAAACTTACCAAAAAGGGTGCGGAATCTAAAGTAAGGATTAAGTATACTACAAAATCAACTTATGTATCTCCGGGATGCGGGATTAAAAAGTCATATGAGAATTTAAGTTCAGAATTGTTAACTCCTAATCCGGTGCTAAAGCTGGAGGCCGGACAAAATCAAATAGAGAATGAAGACAAGACTAATCTTTACCTTTCTTTTTAGTTTTTTTGGAATAATAAGCTGGGCTCAGGACAAAAAAAAGGAAGCAGAGAAGAAGGTTCACGAAAAATATGAACCTAATTTTATGGTTGGCCTTGATGTATTGAATACCGGAGCCGGATTTTTTTCGGATAGAAAACTATATCAGGGA
The DNA here is from genome assembly GCF_900156015.1 of Chryseobacterium sp. RU33C. Taxonomy (NCBI): domain Bacteria; kingdom Pseudomonadati; phylum Bacteroidota; class Flavobacteriia; order Flavobacteriales; family Weeksellaceae; genus Chryseobacterium; species Chryseobacterium sp. RU33C. The sequence continues at coordinate 160,173 of NZ_FTMT01000003.1, forward strand.
TTTATCTCTTCAAAAATCAGAGGAAATGTTCATGCCATTGCAGAAGCCGGTTTTGAGAAAAACGTATATCAGAAGAATGGATATGATGCCAAGGCAAACGGTCCCTTTGTTAAGTTGGGGGCTTTCTATATGCTCGCAAAAGATGCTGAAAATGAATTCAACGGTTTTTATGCAGGAGGAAAAGTGGGAGGATCATTTTATAATCAGGAGTATATGGCGGTTCCCGTTCGTGGATTTGGTGGAAGTAACTCCTCTGAAGCATTTCCCTCATCCTCTCAGTCTTCTTTTTGGCTGGAAGGAACTATAGGAGGAAGGGTGCAGTTATTCAGCTCCAATTTTTATATAGATGTAAATCTTCAGCCAAGATATATGGTATACACTTCCAAACAGGATGATATCTCTCCGATGATTGTTCCGGGTTTTGGAAAAAGTTCTTCGAAGTTTAATATGGGATTTGCATGGAATATTGCTTATAAGTTCTAGAAATAGTAATACATAACTTTTAAAATACATAAAATACAAACTTTAGACTCGTCTGAAGTTTGTGTTTTTTTTAATAAATATGCTTATTAGATGTATAATGTTAAAAAATAACTGCTTATTTCATTTTTTAATTTATAAATTAGCTATATTTGGCGAATATTATAATTGTGTTTTAATTTATGAAAAAAGTATTTACTGCTTTAATGTTTACTTTTATTGGAGGGGCAGTGTTCGGCCAATGGACACCCACTTCTCTTAAAAAAGGAGACGATAACAAAAGAAGTACAGGATTTAGAGTAGATCAATCTAATGTAAGAGGTAACGGGTACTATAAACTGGACCTGAACTTATTGAGATCTCAGCTGAAGAATGCACAGGAAATGGGAGCAAATTCCACTCCTGTAGTAATTTCTCTTCCTACTATGAGTGGGAAGATTGAAAGGTTTAACGTATACAGTTTTCCGGTAGTTGTAAAAGAACTGGCAGACAAGTATGAATTAGGATCTTATGTTGGAACAAGTGTCGATGACCCTACCAAATATTTAAGATTCAGTATCGCTCCTAATGATTTTCAGTCAATGATTATCCATGGAGATAAATATGAATTCATTGACCCCGCTTCAACAGACAAAACAGTGTATGCTGTTCATCCTAAAACAAAAAAGGAAAAGAATGGTTTCTTGTGTTCTACAGAAGAGTCTCCTGCTGCTAAGAAGGAAATAGATGCTTTATTAAAAAACGGACAGTCATTCTCTAATCAGCCAACAACTTTTAATAAAAGTTCTGATAAGAAATACAGAACAATGAGACTGGCAATGTCAGTTACAGGTGAGTATACACAATACTTTATGACACTTGCCGGAGTTCCTGCTACTGCTAATGATGATCAGAAAAGAGCTCCTGCTCTTGTTGCCATCAATAACACACTAACCAGAGTAAATGGGGTTTTTGAGAAAGATTTTGCACTGCACCTGAACCTGCAGAATTTTCCTAATGTAATTTATATTGATCCGGCTAACGATCCGTATGCTGCAGCTGCAACAGGATCACAAGGAGCATGGAACACACAGTTACAAACTGCCTTGACAAATAATGTAGGAAATGAAAACTATGATATCGGACACTTGTTTGGTAAATCAGGAGGTGGAGGAAATGCAGGATGTATCGGATGTGTATGTATTAATCCTACCACTACCGTTCCTAAAGGAAAAGGTTCAGGGTTTACTTCCCCGGCAAATGGAATTCCATCAGGAGACAGCTTTGATATCGACTATGTTGCGCATGAAATGGGGCATCAGTTAGGAGCTAACCATACTTTCTCTCATAATCTTGAAGGAAGCGGGGTGAATATGGAACCAGGTTCAGGAACTACCATTATGGGATATGCAGGTATTACGGGTCCTGACACAGATGTTCAGGCAAATTCTGATCCTTATTTCCACAAAGCAAGTATCGGTCAGGTACAGGCTAATTTAATTGCAAAAACTTGTGATGTAGAAACTACAATTACCAACAACCCGCCGGTAATTGCTGATCTGCCAACATATACTATACCTAAAGGTACTGCTTTTGCATTAACAGGTACTGCTACAGATCCTGAAAATGACCCAATGACCTATTCTTGGGAAGAAGTAGATGATGCTTCAGTTTCTATTGATAAGTATAACTTAGGAAATACTACATCAGGAGCTTCATTCAGATCTGCTGCTCCCAACGCAAGCCCAACAAGATACTTTCCGAAATTTACTTCTGTAATGAGTGGAGTATTAAATAATGCAAATAATACCTGGGAAGCAGTATCTACTATAGCAAGAACTACAAATTTTGCATTAACGGTAAGAGATAATAATTCCAATGTGGCCCAACAGCAGTCAGCTTTTAAAGTTCAGACAATTGTTGTAGGAGATAATGGTCCTTTCAGATTAGCTAACCAATATGCTGATGTGAATACGCCAACTCCAGTTCAGTGGATTGTTGCCAACACCAATGCCGCTCCTTATAATGTTGCTAATGTAAAGATCGACTATACTACAGATAACGGAACAACCTGGACGGTACTATCTGCTTCAACACCTAACGACGGATCTGAAAACTTTACTTTCCCTTCTTCATTGAACGGTCAGACTATTAAAGTAAGAGTTTCTTCAATAGGAAATGTTTTCTATGCAGTAGGGCCTGTTAGTATTGCACCTCTATCTGCTTGTAGCAGTGCTGCTCCAACTAACGTTGTGGTAAGCAATATCACTGTTTCTTCAGGAAGCGTGTCTTGGATGTCCTATACCGGAGCAACTTATAAAGTACGTTACAGAAAAGTAGGTACAACTGTATGGACTGAAGCTGATACCGCAGTTCCTTCAATTAACCTAAGTAATTTGATTGATGGTACTACTTATGAAGTACAGGTGGCTTTAGTTTGCGGTACTACAGTAGGAACATATTCTGCATCTGTAAACTTCAGTACACCGGCACTTACTTATTGTACAGCTTCTACAGGTAGTTCAAGTTATGAGTATATTGCCAATGTAACCCTTGCGAATGTAAATAATACCTCTGCAAATAGTACCTATACAAATTATACAACGAATTCAGCTCTTCAGATTAACTTAACAAAAGGAAATGTTTATCCTATGTCTGTTACTGTTGGTAATCCTGATATTGCAGATTATGATGCAGTAGCAGCATTTATTGACTTTAACAAGGACGGTGTTTTCAGTGATTCCGAAAGGGTATTGAATTATCCTGTAACATTAACGCAGCCATCAACGGTGATCAATTCAAATGTTACAATTCCAAGTAATGCAGTAGAAGGGCAGCCACTAAGAATGAGAGTTGTAGCATTCTATGTTGGAGCTGGTAGCGGAAACGAAAATGTTGGCCTTTCATTGCCTGCAGAATATGTATGTGGAGACCTTTTCGATTACGGAGAAGTGGAAGATTATAACGTAGTTATTACAGGAAACCTTGCTACTTCTGAAACAGCTGTTAAGAATGATGGTATCCAGATTTATCCAAATCCAGCAACTGATGTTCTGAACGTTACTAAAGTTTCAGATAAGGCAACTTATAAAATCTATAGTGCTGCCGGACAATTAGTAGATAGAGGAAATATCAATAATGGAAAGGTTAATGTTTCGGCTTTAGTTAAAGGTGGTTACATTATTACAATAGATGATAAAGGAATTGAACAATTCAAATCTAAATTTATCAAGAAATAAAGATAACCTTTAAATATTAGTAAATCCCCGGGAACTCCCGGGGATTTCTTTATTTAGAGTATAAGTGAAAAAAATATTGTTTTTTTTCAGAAAAAACCCAAATGCACTTATAAATTAATAATAAAAAATGATTAGATTTGTGTGATTAATATTATAATGAAAACATTATGAAGAAACTCTTTACCTCTTTAATTCTGTTTCTCTGTTTGATTTGTACAGGCTTTGTATCCAAAGTCTCGGCTCAGGCAGGGCAGATTGGGACAGGAACAGGTACCTCTGTGTATCTTCCCATACGTTCCTATTATGGGTATAGTTATTCTCAGCAGATCTACACTGCTGCGGAACTTACGACTGCCATCGGTACGTCGAACTATATCACGGCTATAAAGTTTTATTCCACCACCGTTGCAACCTCTCAGGCTGTATATAAGGATTGGGTGGTATACATGGGAAACACAACTCAGAATAACTTTGCCTCCAATACAAACTGGATTCCATTAAGTTCACTGACTCAGGTGTATGCCGGAGATTTACCTACCCTATCAAATGGAAACTGGGTAACTCTTCAATTGGCTACTCCATTTTTATGGAATGGAACAGACAATCTTGTGGTTGCTGTAAATGAAAAAACTCCAGGCTATGCATCTTCACCAGGTACGGCCTGGGGATCTTATAATGCCGGGGCCAACCGAGGGATCATCTATTATGAGGATACTGCAAATCCAGATCCTGCAGCACCTCCTTCTGCAAAAGACAGACTCGCAGATATTCCTAGAATACAGTTGGAAAGCCAACCGCTTTCAGCTTGTTCAGCGGCTCCGCCTACCAATATTGCAGTTTCAAACCTTACAACAACTTCTGCTAATGTGAGCTGGTATCTTTCTGCAGGAGCCACTTATGTGGTAAGATACAGGCCTGTATCTGGTGGACCTTGGATAACAATCAATGTTACAACTCCTTTGGTCGGAAACCAGCTTATTACCGGATTAACTGAGCAGACCCAGTATGAAGTTCAGGTAGCCACTGTTTGTGGTGGTTCACAGGGAGCATTCTCTTCCAGCACCAACTTTACAACTCCAGCACTCACTTATTGTAATTCCGCTGCAACAAGTACTTTTATTGATGGATATATCAATCAGGTTTCTGTTAATGCACAAGGAGCCCCATCCATGTACAGTAACTCTGGTCAGAGTGGTTATACAGATTATAGTACAGATCCTACAAGAGTAGTTACTTTAGTAAGAGGGGGGACTGCTACCGTTTCAGTTTCAAAAACGTGGCCAGGTACTCAATATAGTTTCTTGACTGGAGTTTGGATTGATTTTAACCGTAATGGTGTTTTTGAAGCCACTGAAAGAGTGCTTACTTCACCAAGTAATACAACAACTCCGGTTACAGCAAACTTTACAATACCAACTGTTGTTGGTGGTGTTTACACTGGAAACCTGACTACAAAAATGCGTGTTGTATTAAACGAGTACAGCCCTATTAATGCTTGTGGAACATACTCTTACGGTGAAACCGAAGACTATGCTGTAAAATTTATAGACTTATCAACTTGTACTACAGCACCACCATCTAATATTACGGTAAATAACGTAACTCCTTCCTCTGCTAATGTTACCTGGACATCAGCTACTGGGGCTACTTATATAGTAAGATACAGAGTTTCTCCTTCTGGTGCATGGCAGCAGATTGCAGTAAATACACCATTAATCAGTAATCAAATGCTTACAGGGTTATTGGAGCAGACTACTTATGAAGTACAGGTTGCTACTGTTTGTGGGGGAACAACAGGTGCTTTCTCACCAAGTGTTACCTTTACAACACCGGCTCTTACTTATTGTACGGCTGGCCCTACAAGTAATACTGCTACAAGCGGATATATTAATAATGTAACTGTTACTCCTACGAATACTCCTATTATGTTGAGTAATTCCGGATCTGACAATTATAAAGACTATACCACAGATGCTACAAGAGTAGTGATCTTTGAAAGAGGTTCAGCAAATAATAAAATTTCTGTAAACAAATACTGGCCAGGTTCTCCTTCTTCATATGGAGTTTCTGCTTGGGTAGATTTTAACAGAAACGGAACATTTGAAACCAGTGAGAGAATTCTTAATACTACCTATAACACAACTACTCCTGTAACGGCTACTTTTGCAGTACCTACAGTGGCAAGTGGTAATGTGTATACAGGAACTCTTCCTACCCGTATGCGTGTAGTAATGAGATATTTTGATAATGCTAATCCTTGTGGTACATTCAGTCAGGGAGAAGTAGAAGATTATGCAGTAAAATTTGTAGATGCTCAACCTTGTTCAACAGCTGCTCCAACAAATATTACAGTGAATAATATCGCTGCTACAACAGCAACTGTATCATGGGTTGCTACTGCTGGTGCTACGTATAATATAAGATGGAGAGTTGCCCCAAGTGGAGCTTGGCAAACAGCAACAGTTCCTGCTGGTCAGAACTTCTACGGAATTACTGGTCTTACAGAACAGACTAATTATGAGGTTCAGGTTTCTACAACTTGTAACGGTTCTACAGGATCTTACTCATCATCAGTAACATTTACAACACCTCCATTGTCTTACTGTCCAATGACGGGTACCGGAACAAATGACCATATTTCGAATGTAACAGTTACCTCTTCGAACCTGGGTGTTCCGCCAATGAATAATACTTCAGTACAGACAAATTATATCAGCTATACTACTCCGGAAACTCTTATTACTCTGGATGTAGATTCTCAGAATAATAAAATCTCTGTAGCAAAAGGATGGACAGGTGCAACAGGTAACGATGCTGTAACAGCTTGGATCGACTTTGACAGAAACGGACAGTTTACTGATACTGAGAGAATTTTAATTTCTCCAGCCAATACAACGACTCCGGTTACTGCTACTTTTGCGGTTCCTTCAAATGCTTACACAGGACCATTAACAACTACAATGAGAGTTGTGCTGAAGCGTACAAGTGCTCCTACAATGTGTCAGAATGCAATAGATGGGGAAGTAGAAGACTATAGAGTAAGAATCAGACCTTGCAGCAATGCAACTCCTAATGCACCAACATTTACAACAACGCATACAACAGCTACTGTAACAATCACAGGAGCAGGAGTGAGCTATGTGGTAAGATACAGAGTTCAGGGAACAACTGCCTGGACGCAGGTATATGCTTCCGCACAATTAGGTAACCTTCCGTTAGTAATCAGCGGACTGGTACCAGCTACTACTTATGAAGTAGAAGTTGCAGCTATTTGTGGAGACATTGTTGGAACAGCAACACCAATTAAAACGTTTACTACAAGATGTGATCCTACTCCTCCAAATGTAACTGTAAGTACTATCACACCAACAACTGCATTGATTACATGGTCTCCGCTTGCGGCAAGTTCTACGTATACAATGAGATGGAGAAAAGTAGGTACTACAACATGGGCTACTATAAGTTTACCGGCAGCTCCTGCAAATACTTATGTATTAGGAAGTGTAACTCCTTTAGAGCCATATACTACTTATGAAGTTCAGATTGCTAACCAATGTAACGGGGAAACTACACTAAATCCATATTCTAACCCTAAAGTATTTACTACAGAAAGAATATGCCAGATTCCGCCTCCAGGATTAACAATTACCCAATTGCTTCCTACATCAGCGGCGATCCAATGGGATCCGTTCCCGGGAGCAACATATGTTCTTAGATACAGAAAAGTGGGTATTCCAAGCTGGACAGAAGTACCATCATTAGTTAATAACATTGTATTAACAGGTCTTGCAGAATTAACGAAATATGAAATGCAGGTAGTGAATATCTGTAATGGTACACCAGGAAACTATACTCCTCCTTACTACTTTACAACACCTACAGTAATCTACTGTAAGATGAAAGCAGAAAACTCTACAGGTGAGCATATTTCCAAAGTTACAGTGAAGCCTACAGGTAAGAAAACAATGGAGAATGAATCCGGAGCATCTACATATACAGATTATACCGGAGTTCCTAAAACATTCATCGAAATGATCCAGGGATCTACTGACAATGAGATCATCATTGAGAAAAAATGGACAGGAACTACTTATAACGAAGGAATCGCAGTTTGGATTGACTTCAACAGAAACGGAGAGTTTGATATCAATGAAAGAGTATTCACTTCTTCACCAAATTCAAACAGCCCTGTTTCAGGTAAATTCAATGTTCCTGCAGATGCTTTTGTAAGTATGACAGATTATAAGTATGTAGTGATGAGAGTTGCCATGTCTAGAGACGGTATCCCTGTAAACTGTGCTGACTTCAAAAACGGAGAGGTAGAGGATTACACGGTAAGAATCTCTAAACCGGTTGTTGCTAACCCAATTGATCAGACCAGTGTTATGATTTATCCTAACCCGGTAAGCTCAGTATTGTTTGTGAAAAATGTTAGCAAAAGAGCTAAGTATAAGATCTACAATGCTGCAGGACAGGTTATCGCTGATGGTATCTTACTGAACAACCAGATCAACGTAAGCAGATTGATTAACGGTGTTTATGTTATTGATATTGATGATAACGGTAATACTACTCAAAAGAAATTTATCAAAGAATAAGATATTTAAATTTCAATAGAATAAGCCTCCAGAAATGGAGGCTTATTTTTTGGGTAATGTGGTCAAAAATATCTCAGGTGAACCTGCTGCTCCTAAGAAATATTTTTACAGAAAAAACTCGTTAGAAAAGCTTCTAACGAGTTTTTATTTATTCAATACTGAAGATCACTTTTTCAGTTTGTTCTTTTAAATCTTCCAGATTGGTATTGTTATAGATAATACAATCTGCCATTTTAATTTTATCCCTTTCGGGCATTTGTTTTTCCATGACAGTTTCTACCTCACGGTAGGTTTTATGATCCCTGTCCATTACTCTTTTGATCCTGATATTATCCTCGGCAGTTACCAGAAGAGATTTATAACATTGTCTGTTAAGCTTCAGTTCAAATAATAAAGCTGTTTCTTTAAAAACTAAATATTTGCTTTGTTTCCTTACCCAGTTTTCAAAATCAATTTTTACAGCAGGATGAATAATCTCATTCAATTGTTGAAGCAGATCTCTGTTATTAAAAACTTTATCTGCTACAAACTTTCTGTCATACAATCCGTTCTCATCATATGAATCTTCGCCTAGAAGTTCTTTGATTTTTATTTTCAGATCTTCACTCTCATTGACAATGGTTTTTGCTCTGTCATCGGAATAATAAACCGGAAAACCGAATTCCTCTATAAAGCGCGCTACTGTGGTTTTTCCAGAGCCTATTCCTCCTGTTAAGCCAATGATCTTGGGTGCTGGTTCCGGCTCTGTCTGCGGGGTTTCTGAATGTAATTCTTCCATGATTAAAAATTAATATCCAAAAACATCATTAAAGCTAAACGTTTCATCGAGTCTTACCCCTTTATCGGTCATTTTAAGACTTGCAAGCTCATTATGGGCATCATGCTCAAAGAACAATAAATACTCGTTGTCTACACACTGCTTAAGGAATTTTCCTTTTTCTTCCAGTGTTAAAAGAGGTCTTGTATCATATCCCATCACATATACCTGGTTGATATGTCCTGCTGTAGGAATAAGATCTGCAGCAAAAACAACTGTTTTTTCCTGATACTGGATAACCGGAAGCATCTGCTTTTCGGTATGCCCGTCTACGAAGATAACGTCCATTTTCAGATCCGGAGCGAAACCGTAGTTTCCGGTAGTGGGAAGTGGCAAAAAGTTAAGCTGCCCGCTTTCCTGCATGGGCATAATGTTTTCCTTCAGGAAACTTGCTTTTTCTCTTGCATTGGGTTCTGTTGCCCATTGCCAGTGGTTTTCATTAGTCCAGAAATTAGCATTTTTAAAAGCTGGTCTGTATCCGGTTCTGTCGTCATTCCATTCTATAGCTCCACCACAGTGGTCAAAGTGAAGGTGAGTAAGGAATACATCCGTAATATCTTCCTTTATAAAGCCATATTTTTTAAGATTTTTATCAAGACTATCATCTCCCCAAAGAGAGTAGTGGCCGAAAAATTTATCATCCTGTTTGTTACCAAGACCACAGTCTACAAGGATCAGTTTTTTTCCATCTTCAATAAGAAGGGAACGGGTTCCCAGCTCGATTAGGTTTTTTTCGTCTGCAGGATTCGTTTTTTCCCACAGACTCTTTGGGACGACTCCGAACATAGCACCGCCGTCCAGTTTAAATTTTCCACATTGTATTGGATATAACTTCATATGTATATTTTGATTATTTTTTTATTAATTTCATTTTATCCGCAATTTTTCTTGCGTTATGATCAGATTGTTCAAGCTGGCTGATAATATTGTTATAGTCAGTCTCTTTTCTGTTTTGAGAAAGTTTTTGTTTGATAAATATTTCGGTAGGAATTATTTTAATCCCAAAAGCTCCTTTCATTTCTTTTTCTACAAATTCCTTTCCCATATCTTCTACCATCATTGGACATTGCTGAAAACTTTCGTATTTGGAAGTTAATTTATCCAAATGGGTATAGAGTTCATCATGATTCATTATTTCAACTGTTCCATGAATCTGCACCGCTTCATAATTCCAGGTGGAAACATTAATATGATCATACCAGCTGCTGGATATATAAGTGTGAGCTCCCAAAAAATCACAAAGAACTTCATTTCCATCGTTTAAGGTTTTTGCCTGAGGATTGGCCCTTGAAATATGAGTTTCAATATAAGCATTTTCAGGATCATCTTCATTAAGCATCATCATGGAATGAGTAGCTCTAATCTTATCAACGGAAGAAATCAGTAAAGCAAAAGAGTTTTCTTTGATAATCTCTTTCATCAAATCGTAATCTTCACTTCTGTATAATTTAGGTATAAACATAAACTAATCAATTCGCATTAACATTAAACCATAAACTCGAAATTTTGAATTAAAATAGTTCTCCCGGGTTTTTAGGTCTTGTAATATTCAAATGTTTGTAGGCCTTGTCGGTAACTTCCCGTCCTCTGGGAGTTCTGATAATAAACCCTTCCTGGATCAGAAACGGTTCATAAACTTCTTCCAGTGTTTCAGGATTTTCAGCAATAGATGTTGCCAGAGCAGAAATACCAACCGGCTTTCCTTTAAAGTTTTCAATCATGACGCGCATGATCTTATTATCCATTTCATCCAGACCAAATTCGTCCACATTTAAAGAATCCAAAGCATATTTGGTGATCTTGATCTCAATCTCACCATTTCCTTTAATCTCAGCGAAATCACGTACCCTTCTCAGTAGTGCATTGGCAATCCTCGGTGTTCCACGGCTTCTTCTTGCAATTTCTATAGCAGCATCTTCATAGATGACAACACCTAAAACCCTTGAACTTCTCTGAATAATGGTTGACAAAAGTTCAATAGAATAATATTCCAGCCTGCTCTGAATCCCAAATCTGGCAAGCATTGGCTTTGTAAGCATACCACTTCTTGTAGTAGCTCCCACCAGAGTAAAAGGATTCAGCCCTATCTGTACACTTCTGGCATTAGGACCTGTTTCCAGCATAATATCAATCTTGTAATCCTCCATTGCAGAATACAGGTATTCCTCTACTACAGGAGAAAGACGGTGAATCTCATCAATGAAAAGAACATCATTTTCTTCCAGATTGGTCAGTAAACCAGCTAAACTTCCGGGCTTATCCAATACAGGACCCGAAGTAACCTTGCAGTTTACCCCAAGTTCATTAGCAATAATATTGGCTAAAGTCGTTTTACCAAGCCCCGGCGGACCGTGTAATAAAACATGATCTAGTGCTCCGCCACGTCTTTTTGCAGCGGTAACAAAAACCTCAAGGTTCTCCAGCGTTTTTCTCTGCCCCGCAAAATCTTTAAAGCTCTGGGGACGGATCTGTTCTTCCTGCATCAGCTCCTCGTTTGAGTAGTTTTCCTTATCTGGATGTAAAAAATCTGGCATTAATTCATTTCATTTACTTCAAAGATAGCAAATTTAGACAAAGGTTGAAGGGCAGATTGAGAAAACGTTGAGATTGATACAGAGGTTGAAGTCAGCGTTGAAAATGAGAACAGCTAAGATTTAAATAATTGGGATATTTTAAGTATTTTTGAGAGAAGAAATTATTAATAAAAATTAATAAAATTTTGAATGTTGAGAAACAGGTACTGATATAAGAATGTGTCAGCTTGAATCTAAACATCACATTAACTTTAAACTAATGAAATTAATAGGACCATTCAAACAGGTGGTAACACTTGCTAACTTACCCTTAAGAGGAAAACTTTCTGATGACCAGCTTGAAATTATTGCAGACGGAGGAATTGTAGTAGATCAGAATACTATCCGGAAAGTTGGAAATTTCGAAACATTAAAAACAGAAAATCCTACTATAGAAATTGAATATATTGAAGGAGAGCAAATTGTTCTTCCTGCTTTTGTAGATTCACATACCCATATTTGTTTCGGAGGAAACCGTGCCAACGATTTTGCCATGCGTAATGCCGGGAAAACTTATCTTGAGATTGCGGAAAGCGGCGGCGGAATCTGGAGTTCCGTACAGCATACGAGAAATGCTTCAGAAGAAGTATTATTAAAAACTTTAGTTGAAAGAATCAATTTTTTGCTTGATCTGGGAATTACAACTATTGAAGTGAAGAGCGGTTATGGTCTGGATGTGGAAAATGAGCTGAAAATGCTTAGAATTATTAAAAAAGCACAGCAAGAAACAAAGGCAACTTTAGTTCCTACCTGTCTTTCTGCCCACTTAAAACCCAGAGATTTTGAAGGTAGCAATCCTGAATATCTTGAATATATCATTACCGAAATTTTACCAAAAGTAAAAGAAGAAGGATTGGCAAACAGAGTAGATATTTTTATTGAAAAATCTGCTTTTCAGCCTGAGGAAAGTAAGGATTTTTTATGTAAAGCAAAAGAATTAGGCTTTGAAATCACTGTTCATGCAGATCAGTTTACACCGGGAAGTTCAAGAATTGCAGTAGAAGTGGGAGCAAAATCTGCGGACCATTTGGAAGCAACCATAGATGACGATATTGAGTTCCTTGCAGAATCTGATACCGTTGCGACAGCTCTGCCGGGGGCAAGTCTGGGATTAGGTGAGAAATTTACTCCGGCTAGAAAATTATTAGATGCAGGAGCTATCGTAGCCATAGCAAGTGACTGGAATCCGGGATCGGCACCCATGGGGAATTTGATTACCCAGGCATCTATTCTGGCTACATTCCAGAAGCTGACTACAGCCGAAGTGTTAGCAGGAATGACTTTCCGTGCTGCTTATGCATTGAACCTTAAAGACAGAGGACAATTGGAAGCAGGAAAAAAAGCCGATTTTGTCACTTTTAAAACCAATAATTTCCAGAATGTATTGTATAATCAGGGAAGCTTGAGCGCGGAAAATGTTTATATCAATGGAAATAAGAAGTAGTAAAAAAACACGATCATGAAAATTAAATTAGAAGAGATTAAAGAAAAATATGTCTCTCTTGGAGTTGCAGAAAAAAACGTTGATTATGCATTAAATGCTGTAAAAGCGGGCACAAAAAAAGATTTTATTATAAAGAATTTGACTTCAGATATTAGAAAAGTGGATGCAACTACTGCCAATAGCATGCTGGATGAAATGTTTACTGCAAACGGTGGAGAATTTAAATATGAAAATAGAGGAGGATATCTTTATTCTACCTTTTACTTAATTGCTATTGTTGCTTTAGGCGTTGTGACTTTTTATTTTAGTAAAGAAAATAGAAGCATGCAATTTAAATTCGGTGGTGCTTTATTAGTGTTTATAGTTTTATTTTTCAGAACATTTATACCTACCATCAGAGGGAGGTTTAGAGAATAATTTAGATTATGATTTGGCAAGGCAGATTAGACGGAGAAGAACTTCTCTATCACAGATTATTTCAAAGGGTAAAAGAAGAACACAATTACGATAATATTTCTACAGGAGATTTTGCACTACATGGTTTTGCTGTAGATGAAGGAGTAAGGAGAAACAAAGGCCGTCAGGGCGCGAAAGATGCTCCGGATGTGATCAGGAAAAATATGTCTAATTTTCCGGTAATTCTTCCTGACTTTTCAATGCTTGACTTTGGGAATGTTACCTGTGAAGACGGTAATCTGGAAAATACTCAGAATAATCTTGCCAAAAATGTCTCAAAAGTACTTTTAAAAGGAGGGAAATCTCTTGTTTTGGGTGGAGGTCATGAAGTGACTTATGCTCATTATCTGGGTGTAAAAACAGCTTTTCCGGAACAAAAAATAGGGATCATCAATATGGATGCCCATTTCGATAACAGACAGCCGGAAAAAGGAGTAGGACCAAGTTCCGGAACTGGTTTCTGGCAGATTGCTCAGGAAGGTCCTATCCATTCTTTGCATATTGGAATCCAGAGAAACTCCAATACATTGAAGCTTTTTGATACAGCCCATCAGTACGGAATGAAATATATTCTGGCAGATGAACTGTTTTTTGAAAATCTTAGCTCCATCTATCAACGTATTGATGAACTGCTGAACAGTGTAGATTATGCCTATCTTACCATTTGCATGGACGTCTTTAATGCATCCGTCGCTCCGGGAGTTTCTGCTGCGGCTTATAATGGTATCTTTGCAGATACAGCTTTTATGCATTTTTACAGACATATCTTAAAAAATAAAAAATTGGTAGCGCTGGATGTGGCAGAAGTAAACCCTTCTTTCGATATCCAGGACAGAACCGCAAGACTGGCAGCATGTCTTGTAAATGAATGGCTAATGATGTAAGATAAAGTTATATTCTTCCGATAGAGAAAATCATTATTTTATTGACCCTTAAGGAATGAAATTTGCTGATTTCACCGTGCTTTTAAAATAAAAGCGCTCATAAATTCATTAGCTGAATTTAAAACAGAAATTTATATTATGGAACAATTAATTGAAAGCAAGCTTATTAAAGCAGATAAAGCGTTTTCAGTGTGGAGAAAAGTGCCGTTTGAGGAAAGGCAGAAGTTAATTGCAAAAGCAGCGGGAATTTTAAAGAATAATTCGGAGAAATTTGGAAAAATAATTACAACAGAAATGAATAAACCCATTTCAGAATCTATTGCTGAAGTGGAAAAGTGTGCTTTAATGATGAATTATTATGCAGACGCTGAGAATACTTTACAACCTGAAAAAGTAGAATCAGAATTTGCTTACTCTGAAGTTCACTATGCTCCAAAAGGGGTAATTTTAGGGGTGATGCCATGGAACTTTCCTTTCTGGCAGGTACTGAGATTTGCTACTCCTGCAATTTTGGCTGGAAATACAATAGTTTTGAAGCATGCTTCAATTTGTTTTGGTAGTGGAAATGCCATTGAAGAAGTTCTTTTGGAAGCAGGTTTTCCGGAAGGTATTTTTCAGAATCTTGAAGTAGGACATAAAGCAGTAAAAGAAATTCTTGAACATGACACTGTAAAAGGAGTAAGCTTAACAGGCAGCGGAAAAGCAGGAGGAGAAGTAGCTTCAATAGCAGGCTTAAATATCAAAAAATCTTTACTTGAATTAGGCGGAAGTGATGCTTTTATCATTTTTGATGATGCAGATCTTGAAGAAGCCGCTAAAGCCGGTGTAAAATCAAGACTTCAAAACTGCGGACAAACCTGTACTGCAGCAAAAAGATTTATCATTGATGAAAAGATCGGGGATACATTTTTACCAATCTTCATTGAAGAATACAAAAAGTATGAGATTGGTGATCCTTTAGATAAAGAAACCAAACTTGCAGGAATGGCAAGACCTGATCTTGCTGATGAACTGAAAGCCCAGTTCAACAGAGCATTGGAAAACGGAGCTGAAATCATCATTCCTCTGGAAAGAGTTTCTGAAAATGAATTTAAACCTGGTTTAATCAGAGTTCAGGAAGGTAATCCTATTTTAAAAGAAGAGCTTTTCGGACCTCTGGGTATGGTTATGATTGCAAAAACTGATGAGGAAGCTTTACAGATGGCGAATGATATTCCTTTCGGTCTTTCCAATTCTGTATGGACTAAAAATAAAGAACGCCAGTTATTCTTCATTGAAAACCTTGAATCCGGAACAGTCAATATCAACCGTATGACAAGCTCTGATCCACGTTTTCCGTTTGGAGGATCAAAAGCTTCCGGATATGGAACAGAACTATCTTTATTGGCTTTAAAAGAATTTGTGACCGCTAAGACGATTGTAGGTAACTAAATTAGGTATAATGTCATTGTTGGGAATCGAGTCTCAGGTTTTTTTCACTTCACTCTGTTTCGTTCAGAATGACAAACTGCCGTTTATCAGTTAACAGTCTACTTTACACTATAAATAAAAAACTCCCGAAAATCAATTTTCGGGAGTTTTTTATGCTTTTACAAAAAGTAATTTTGCTTATTGCTTATTGCTTATTGCTTATTGCTATACTGTTGTCAGTCTCAATGTATTTGTTTTTCCCCCTTCATAGGATGGAGTAGCATTGATGTTGATTACGAAATCTCCGGTTTCGATATAACCATAGTTGTGTGTTAACATATTTACCTGGATAATCGTTTCATCAGTAGATTTTTTCATGTCATAATAGTATGCGTGAACACCCCAAAGAAGGTTCAGCATCGTGATAACTCTTCTGTTACCGCTGTATACGATAATATGAGAGTTAGGTCTGTGTGCTGCAAGCTGGAATGCGGTGTACCCGGAGTGAGTAAGCGTTACGATAGCAGAAACGTTAGTTGTTTTAGCAATTCTTACCGCTGCAAGACAAACCCTGTTGGTAATGAATCTTTCATCGATACAGTTATAATCTTTCTCGATAGGCTCATTTTTGTGTTGGTAGAAATGAGTAGTTTCAATATTCTTTACAATTTTAGCCATGTTTTCCACAACCTGTACCGGATATCTACCTACCGAAGTTTCTCCGGAAAGCATTACAGCATCAGCTCCGTCCAGTACAGAGTTGGCCACGTCATTTACTTCCGCTCTTGTTGGTGTTAAACTGTTGATCATCGTTTCCATCATCTGGGTAGCAATGATAACCGGCTTGGAATAGAATCTTGCTTTTTCTACCAGGTTTTTCTGGATGGCAGGAACTTCTTCCATTGGAACTTCTACTCCAAGATCTCCACGGGCTACCATTAATCCATCACATTCAAGAAGGATTTCATCAATATTTTTAACGCCTTCAGGCTTTTCAATCTTCGCAATAATCGGAGTTTTGAATTTACCATTTGGATGCGCTTTAATAAGCTCCTTCAAGTCGATAATATCCTGAGCATGACGAACAAATGATAAGGCAATCCAGTCAACTTCCATGTCAAGCATGAAATTAGCATCCTGAACATCTTTTTCTGTTAATGCAGGAAGAGAAACATTTGTATTAGGGAGATTAACTCCTTTTTTAGAACTTAGCGGACCTCCCTGAATAGTTTTTGCTTTTACAGTATCTTTTTCATTGGTTTCAATAACCTCCAGCATTAGTTTCCCATCATCAATAAGAATTCTTTCCCCTACTTTTACATCTTGTGGAAACTGTTGGTATGTCATGTATACCTTAGTGGAATCTCCCTCCATCTTTTCATTGGTGAAAGTCAGAATATCACCTGGATTCAGATAAGATCCTTCCTTTACAACTCCCACTCTCAGCTTAGGACCCTGAAGGTCTCCCAGGATTCCCACAGAATAACCATACTCATTGTTTAGCTCTCTAATTATTTCAATATTTTTTCGAACTAAGTCGTAATCTGCATGGGAAAAATTTATTCTGAAAATATCAACACCCGCTTTCATTAAATCTAACATTACCTCCTTCGACGATGAAGCAGGCCCTAGTGTTGCGATAATTTTTGTCTTCTTTAAATACTTATTCATAATACTGGATAATTTGATAAAGTTCCTCGTCAGAACTCAGTGTATAATCTTGAATTGGAAAAACAAGATTTTCAGGGAGCAAAATTACGGAAAAATCAGGAAACTGTTCCGAACTATGCAGAATATATTCCACATCTACCTGATTATTTAATAAAAATTTAATGTTCTCTTCTTCTGTAAAGAGTTCTGTCTGAATTTTTTTTTGCTTACTTTCAGAAGATTTATTGGAAATGAAGGTAAAACAAGTCTTTGTATACTTGTGATAGGCTTCATATCTTGGAAAAAAATAATCATAATATCCCCCATGAAAGACAAGATCTTTCTTTCTTGAAAAACTGAGGTTATTGGTTTGATTTATTTTGTAGAAAAACTCGTGAGCAGGTATATCTTTGGCTAATCTTACCAATCCTATGGCAATATCTTCAAATTCTATATCATCAAGATCATAAAGTTTTTGAATTTCCAAGTATATTTTCTTTTTTGTTTAAAATATAAAATGCCCTCTGTGCTGCTTTTTCCTCTGCTTTCTTCTTGGAAGTCTCTGTTGCATTGGCAATTTTTTCGTCTCCAAGCCATACATGGCATCTGAATACGACAGATTTATTAGCCTGTATTTCCTCGCAGGTTTCGTACTTTATATTGACCTTCTTTTTCTGGCTCCATTCGAGCAGAAGACCTTTATAGCTCACAATTTTGTTTTCAAGCTTATTGATCTCGGAAGGGGTCAGTAATTTTTCCAGAATAATCCTTTTACAGGTATCATAATGGAAGTCTAAATAAACAGCACCAATTAAGGCTTCGAACAAATTTCCAGAGATATTTTCTCCCAAAGCTGATGAGCTGTTTTGCTTTTGCAAAAGGCTGGTAAGCTTGAGATCTTCTCCTAATTTATTGAGGTTTTTCCTATTAACAATCTTAGATTTCATTTGTGTCAGATATCCCTCATTGGCCTGAGGATATGTCTGGAACAAATGACAAGAAATAATTGTACCCAAAACAGAATCTCCCAAAAATTCAAGTCTTTCGTAATTGCTGTCTTGATTTTTAGAAGAATTTTTCAAAGAAAAAGCTTCGCGGTAAAGAGCTATATTCTGTACCTCTGTACCTAATACTTTTCTAAGCTCGGTACTGAGAAAATACTCTCTCTCCGTTAATTGTCTTTTTCTTTTTTTGAGAAGGAATTTAGAAAAGTATTTCTGTAACTCCATTCATTGAATTTAGATTTTCTTAAATAGAACGCAAGCGTTATGCCCGCCAAATCCGAAAGTATTGCTCATGGCTACTTTTACATCTTTCTTAACAGCTGTATTAAACGTAAAGTTAAGTCGGCTGTCAATATTTTCATCATCAGTAAAATGGTTGATGGTTGGAGGGACTGTACCATGAATAATAGTTCCCAATGCAGCGATAGCTTCAATAACACCTGCAGCACCTAAAAGATGGCCAGTCATTGATTTTGTAGAATTAATCTGAATGTCATAAGCATGCTCGCCTAATAATTTCGAAATTGCATTGGATTCTGCGATGTCTCCTAATGGAGTAGATGTACCATGCATGTTGATATGATCTACTTCATCAGCAGTTAAGCCTGCATCTTCCAGACAACTTTTCATTACCAGATAAGCGCCAAGACCTTCAGGATGTGGAGCAGTCATGTGATGTGCATCAGCACTCAGACCTCCTCCCAGTAATTCTGCATAAATTGTAGCACCACGTTTTACGGCGTGCTCATATTCTTCAAGAACAATACATCCTGCACCTTCACCTAGCACAAATCCATCTCTGTCTTTGTCAAAAGGTCTTGAAGCTGTTTTAGGATCGTCGTTTCTTGTAGAAAGTGCCATCATTGCGTTGAATCCACCGACACCACTTGCTGTAACGGCTGCTTCAGAGCCTCCGCACACAATCACGTCTGCTTTTCCTAACTGGATCAGCATTTTGGAATCAATTATAGCATTTGCTGAAGAGGCACATGCAGATACAGTAGTGTAGTTTGGTCC
This sequence comes from Chryseobacterium sp. RU33C, assembly GCF_900156015.1. Lineage (NCBI taxonomy): Bacteria > Pseudomonadati > Bacteroidota > Flavobacteriia > Flavobacteriales > Weeksellaceae > Chryseobacterium > Chryseobacterium sp. RU33C. The sequence continues at coordinate 179,724 of NZ_FTMT01000003.1, forward strand.
GTGGAAACCGTATTCAATTGAGATATGTCCTGGAGTGATATCCGCAATCATTTTTGGGATAAAGAAAGGGTTGAATCTCGGAATTTCCGTATTGGCCCATCCTAAAACCTCAGTTTCAAAAGTCTCTAATCCTCCGATTCCGGAGCCCCAGATTACACCAACTCTGTTTTTATCTACATTGTCTTCAATAATGCCGGAATGCGCTACTGCTTCTCTTGCAGCAACAAGTCCCAGTTGAGTATTTCTATCCATTTTTTTAGCCTCTTTCTTATCGAAATGCTGTAACGGATCGAAATTTTTTACCTCGCAAGCGAACTTTGTTTTAAAGTTTGTGGCATCAAAAAGAGTAATCGGAGCGGCACCGCTCTCACCTTTCACAAGATTTTCCCAGTATTCTTTTGCATTATTTCCTATTGGTGTTATTGCTCCAAATCCGGTTACAACTACTCTTTTTAATTCCATAAACTTTGTTTAATTTCTTTTTTGTTGAAGAATATTATTTATTTACTACTTCTTCGATGTAAGCGATAGCGTGTCCTACAGTAGTAATTTTTTCAGCTTGGTCATCAGGGATCTGAATGTTAAATTCTTTTTCAAATTCCATGATTAACTCAACTGTATCTAGTGAATCAGCTCCTAAATCGTTAGTGAAGCTAGCTTCAGGAGTTACTTCTGTTTCTTCAACGTCAAGCTTATCAGCGATGATAGCTTTTACTCTTGATGCAATGTCTGACATAGTAAATTATTTTTTTAATTGTTAGATGGTGCAAATATATAAAATTCTTTACGATAAAACATTTTTTTAGTCTTTTTTGTGGACCGGAAGCTTTCATTTTAGATTGTTTCGCTTTAGTCTTTTAGTTTTCAGGTGGTTATGTTTTATTGTCTGCTGGCGGATCTAAAACCAATTAAATTAGTCAAAGGAAAATTAAAGGTAATACTTCCAAATTTATTATTGTTGGCTTTACTATTATGAATGACGCCAAATCGATAATTGTAAAATTCTAAATCATTAATGAGTTCAGTTTTTTGTTGTAAATAATAAAGAATAAGAAAAATCACCTATTTAAATAGGTGATTTTCTATAAGAAATCAATATGAAATCAATGTTCTTTAATTTACTAGTCTTTTTCTTTGACATAATAAATTAAATAAGAAAAATCTGGAGCTCTTAGCATTAGTGTATCATTAATTTTCTGAACTCTAAACTTATTGTCAGCATATGGACCACCTCCAACAGATCTGAAGGTCAACCTATAATAGTAGAGCGTATTTGATGCCCCTTCATCTTCTACTGCCCATATCAGATTTGTGGTTTTTGATTTGTTTATTTGATCATTGAGACTTGAATTGTCATTTAATGAAATAATGTCATCTTTAGTAAATTTTAAGCGTGTAGTAGGAGTCCCTGTTGTATGCCATGTGCCTTGTATCCAGAGTGGTGGGTTGAAGTGCTTAGTTTGAACAGGTGCTGTTGGTTCTTCTTTTTCAGGTAGATTATCATTATCTTCAGAACAACTTAATACTAAGAATAAAAATGCAAAAAGAGATATTGATAAAACGTTCTTTGTAATTTTCATAAAATGGATTATTAGTTATTTAATAAGTTACTATTCTCTTTTTATTAGAGAATAAAGAATATTGATGTAAATATGTGGGTTTATTCTAATTACAAAGTTATTGGATGTTGAGAGTCTGTAATCTGCAAGAAACAAAAAAAACCGCTTAAATAAAATAAGCGGTTTTATGTGGAGTTGGAGGCTCTACCTTTTTAAATCTGTTAAAATCTTAATTAATTTATAAATGCTCTGTATTAAAGCGTTTAAAATATTTTTAATTAAATTGAATTTATCGAAATTAAACTATATTTGAATTTTTTGGGTACAACTTTGGGTACAACTTTAAATTTGAATCATTTTAATTATGGCATCAGTAAGTTTTTTTATTAGAGGAAAAGTAGCAGATAAGGAAAGTACAATTTGGGCAAAGTTCAGAGATAGAGATATTGATATTCGTGTACCTGTTCCATATCTGAACTGTAAACCGAAAGACTGGAAAGATGGTAAGTGCAAAATACCTTCTAAAAAAATGCACAAAGACGATACAGAAACTATTAACACACGTTTAGCACAATTGGAAGCAAATATTATTTCCAGTTATACGGAGGATAAGCCCGAACTAGATTTGAAAGAGTGGCTAAAATCAATAATTGAGCATAAAAGCTTAAAAGTTGAAAAAGCAAGTTATTCAGATGATGTTGTTTCTTTCATAGATATTTATATTTCCCTTAAAAAAGATAGTATTACAGAATCTACTGTTAAAAAAGCGAACGTAGTAAAACAATTATTACAAAGATATACGGATAGTAAAAGTAAAAAGACTTTCAGGAATTTGAAATTTAAGGATTTAGATAATAATTTCAGAATTGATTTTGAAAAATATTGCCAAAACGAGGTTTATAAAGTTTCAAATACTTACAAAAATTTAAAGTTCTTAAAAATGGTGTGTACTGTAGCAGAATCTTTTGATATTGAAGTACATAGACACACTAAGAATTGGAAGTTTGAAGTCGAAAAAGTAACAAGGAATGACCCGAAGTCAATATATTTAACATTTGACGAACTTAATAAGATTGAACAAGCAGAAATGCCCCATGACTATTTGGATAACGCTAGAGACTGGCTTTTAGTTGCTTGCTATACAGCCCAACGTGTAAGCGATTATTTAAGATTTACTTCCTCTATGATTGTGGAGGATGCTGAAAGTCAAAAGTATTTAGAATTTATACAGCAAAAAACAGGAGCTAAAATGAAAATCCCTTTACTAAAGAAAGTGCAGGAGATTTTAGATAAAAGGGATGGGGAGTTTCCACGAAAAATATCAGATGTGAAATTTAATCTTTATATCAAGGAAGTCTGTAAAATTGCTAATATTGACGAAATGATTTATAACGGAAAAGTAATGTCAATAGAGCGAAAAGGAAAGCCCAAAATTACCCGAAAGGTTTTTGGAGAATTTCCGAAATACGAATTGGTTACTTCTCATATTGGGCGTAAAAGTTTTGCTTCAAATTTCTATGAAAAAATTCCTACCACTTATTTGCTTAATTTTACAGGACACACTACAGAAAGGCAGTTATTGGCATATATCAACAAAACAGAAGTCGAGAAAGCCAAGTCAACTGCAAATATTTTTAACAGTTTAGGATATTAAGAAATGATATTAAAAAATCTCATTTTCCTGCAAAGTATTGGCGGGTTACCTATCTCTGATACTAGTAAAAAAGGAGGTGTAATATTAGATTTTGTGATGTATTATCTATTCACACAATTTCCCAATAAAAATCTTCCAATTATGAATTTTTTTGGAGACAAAGATTTATTAGAAATTGATACCGAAAATATAAGTTTAAGTGAAGCACTCGACCTTTATTCTAATTTTACGTATAGTCCAAAAAATACTGAGGATTTAAAGAAAAGATTCATAAAAAGCTTGCAACTATCTGCACATAAAGAAATAATTGATTTTATTATCAAAGATATATTAAAACAGAACACTAATTATATTTATTATATTAATAGAAAAATTAACCTTCTCCAATTAGGAAATTTTAATGAAAAAGTCGATGTAGTAAATAGTTTGGAAGATTTATTAGATAATGATAATATTTTTCGCTTAGCTAATGGTCTCAATAAATATGTTGCTAAATATAATGTTGATAAAAATACACATATAATTTCTGTAGAAAGTTTAGGTGAAGAATTTGAAGACTATCTTGAATTAAGAAATATAGATAGCACAGTTTTTATAAGTTATTATGCATTTTTATTGGATGCAGATTTTTTTAATGCATCCATTGAAGGTATGAAGTTTGGAAATCAAATAAAAGCAACATGCAGTTCATCTATTTTTTCAAAAAAACAATTAAAAAACGAATTTATTGATTATTCAATTCAAACGGTAAAGAACGAATTATTCCAGAATATGTATGAAAAAAATTTTCAATATCAAGGGATTTTTGAAAAAGAAGATAGCTTTTTTATTGATAAAAAACAAACTTTGATTGATTGTTTAAAAATACTTAGCAATACTTCTCGTACAGAAAAGCATTACTCACAGAAAAAAATAGATATTAAAAAATCTACTAGCTATTTAAAGTTAACTTTTTTGCAGCGTTATCAATATAGTGAACAATTAGATAAGACTTTAAAGAGTAAAACTGAAATGCAATTTGATGAAATCCAGAAAAAGAATAGCGATTATAAAAAATATTTAGCTCAAAAGGGATTTAATAGTTATGAAGTTAAAATTATTTTTAATTTGCTTTCTCAGAACAAATATAAAGATTTGGGGATTATATATCTAAGTAACTTCAGACAAGTAGATTTTTTCAGATTTTGCTATGCATTTTACTTTTTTGATTTTTTTATCGAAATAAAAAAGTATAATTTTGATACAATTAAATCATTTGAAATTATCTTCAGCTTTGATAATGAAAACGACTATACATCAGACTCACTTGAGCAAATGAGAAAGTATTACTTAAATATGAAAAAGAAAACGAACAAGCATTACCCTTTTAACAACTATGAGAAAAACTGTATTGACATAGAAAAAATACTGAGAATTGATAGGGAAAAATTAAAACCGATTTTGGAATAATAAAAATATTAAATTTTTATCACTGATAATCAATTATTTATATTGGATTAAAGTAAAAAATATTTTCCCTGTTTTTTCCCTGTTTTCCCTATTAGAAACTTTGCATCATAATAATAACACAAAAAATTATGACAAATTCAGCCATTCAATTGATGCAAATAGATATAGAATCTTTTGGTCAATTTATTCAAAAACTAGTTAGGGAAGAATTAGAAAAAATCATTCCTGTACAATCAGAGGAAAAAGAGTTCTATACTCGTGAAGAAACAGCAAAACTTTTAAATGTAAGTTTGACAACTTTATTTCATTGGAATAATGATGGTACATTAAAAAATACCAAAATCGGCAACAGGGTGTATTACTCAAAAGATGAAGTATTTTCAAAACTGAAACAAGTTTCTTAATACAGCGGGAAATTCTTCTCAATCCAATTATTTCTTAATCATTTACCACACTTTTAATGTTTAATCAAAGCACAGTCGAGTATTGTGTGGGTATCTCTTGTGCCAAATTTATAAATATTTATTATGTCAAATACAATTCAATTATTAGGACAAAGCTATAATGTGCAATATCACTACAATGATTTAACAACTATCTCGGAACTACAATCCTATCTTACTATTACAGATTTAAATAGATGTAGCCAGTTAAAAGAAGATATTGAAAAAAACGGAATTAATGACCCGATTTTATTTTATACAACTGTAAACGGAATCAAGTTGGTTCTTGACGGTCATGTGCGTTTAAAAGCTTGTATTGAGCTGAATTTAGTAGATATTCCAGTAAAGGAAATTCGAGAAGATTTTAAATGTCTGGAAGATATTCAGTTTTGGATGTTTAAAAATCAATGCCAAAGAAGAAACCTTACACCAATACAAAGATTGCAGCTAGCATGTTTATATGAAGAAACTATTGAAAAAAGGGCAAAAGAAAATCTTGTCAAAGCAGGTAAAGGTGAGACTATAGATGATAAAGTAGATACTATTTTAGAAATAGCCAAGCTTGCAGATGTTAGTAAAGCAACAGTTGCCAGGTACAGAAAGGTTCTAAAAAATGGGTCTGATAAAATTAGGACAAAAATGATAAAGGGAGATGTAAGCATTACATCAGCATATATGCAGACACAAAATAGTCGAAAAAAGAAGAGCTTGAATCCTGATATAAAAACGGATATTCAAGAAGATGTGCAACAAGAGCCAGAATTAGAAAATTTGCAGACTGAAATTTCTGCTGAAAAATATGCGAATGATATTAATACAGGTAGACATCTTTTAGTAAATAATGAAATTGAATATTTTATTGTAGCTAAAGACGAAACTAAAGTGAAAGACTTTATCTTTCAACAACCAGGTGCTAAATATAAGCTTTTCATATTAGAGATTTAGCCTTATCTCTAAAGACAAAAGGCTGTAACCACAGAATCTTTTTCCTGTTACACCGCACAGACATTGCGAACGGGTAAAAAACATCTTTTTATTATTATGCCGTACAACAACTCTGTGCACATAAATTAAGCCCCTAAACGTCCCAAAAATCAACTACAAAAAACCCCTAGAGACATGGCAAAAAAGCTGTGTACAGCCCTTGCTATGTCTTTTTACAGCACTATTTATTATGAACGAATATTATGTACTTGTACCTAAAAGCCTGAATCTGAAGCAGAGACTGTCTAAATTTCCGCCTGATTTTGAATTGAGCCGTGATTATTGCAATTATTTTATCTCTGAATTAATAAAACAAGTTTCTAATCAAAATAATTCTGACGAATTTAAAGATTTCAAAGCTGCAACAACTCATTTTACTTCCAGATGTGCAGGAATTAATCAATCTATTTATAGAAATTCAAAACTGCACATAGACTATCTTTATCAGGACTTCGGAGGTGAAGGGAGGGTATTGTGGAGACATAATTACAAACCTGGCAGCTGCTATTCGTATTATTTGCCTAAATATTTTTGGGGAGATGGTGAGCTGGAACTGATTTGTATTACAGAAAAAACTTTGGTTGATAAGGTCAAAAAGCTTAATAAACCTCAGATTGATAATACCGTCCGAAAACACCTTAATTTTACAATTCAGTATTTTGACACTAACCGTATAGAATTAGACGCAGAATCAGCCTTAAATGAACTGTATCAGGACTACGGGCGGACGGGAGACTATGCAAAATACTTAAAAAATGCAGTTATGATAATGAATCTGAAAAATAAAGGATATAATTTTCATTACAACCCTGAAACGGACGGCAGACTACATACAGCACTATCGCAGTTCCCTAAGATAGGTCGAAAATATCTAAAATATGACGGGCAGCACATAGCCGAAGTCGATTTGTCTTCCTCAGTACCTTTTTTCCTGTCTTATCTACTCTCACTACCTGCATCTAGTAAATCCGCCATACTATCCGCACAGTTACCATACAGTGAAAACATATTATACCATTATATGCTAGTAGAATCTTCGGTAAGTCCTTCTATCAGGGAGATAGCGGATTTCAGGCAACTTGTCCTGAATAACGAGCTTTATGGTAAGTTTATGCCTAGTTTTACAGACCTGCAAAACTTTGGGTCGGGCTTTAAAAATATGTTTGGTAGAGCATTTGATGGTGACGAGGATGAACTCCGAAAATATACTAAAAAAAGATTGTTGTCTATGTTATTTGCCTGTCCGAAAGAATACACGCAGGAACAAGCTGTATTTTATTGTTATTTTCCAAAGATACATCAACTTATCAAAAAATTTAAACAAGCGAAATTTAAAGGTGTTCCGAGGTCTGAAAGACATACAAGGTTTTCACATTTATTGTTTCAATTGGAATCTCATTTCATGTTGAATGTGATTGCTCGTGAAATCAATAATAAATTTAGACGAAAGATACCATTTTTTACACTTCATGATTGTTTAATGGTCAGGGAATCTGATTTAGACCAAGTTTATCACTTAATACACGATATTTTTATCCGTGAGATTGGATATGCTCCAAACCTGACTACTAAGATTTATAAGTAAAAATCACGGAAAATAAAAACAGTAACCTAGATACCACGATTTACTTGTAGCTAAATTTCAGAGTTTGATAGGGGATAAGTAGTATTAAGAGTAATTTGTACTGTAAAATAAAAATGATTGGCTTTACCTGCTTATGGTAGAACCAATCATTTTTTAGTTAAAGATATTAAGCGTTATTACTGTTTAGTAAAAATCAAATCTTTTGTTTCAGGGAGATAAATATTAATATCTGTTCCTGGAGGGCACTTGCTATCATCAAGAATAATATCATTAGGTTTATATTCCCATGAGATTTGAGTAGAACTGATTTTTTTTAGAATTATTTTACCCCAACCAACACGGCAATTTGTACCACTATAAAAGAATATAGTAGAATTATCATAAGATTTTGTTCCTATACTATAAAGATTAATTGAGGGGATATTATTATTCTTTGTGTCTTGCAAAACTACACCAGAAGAATTTTTAACAACATACTTTATATCTAAAACATCTGAATAATAGGTTTTTTGTGAGCTTTTTTGTAATTTCTTTTCAATTTTTGTAATGTATAGTATAATGTTTTTTCCTTGAAAATTTCCTTGAAATACCCCAGTATATGAATTTAATTCATTGTTTAAATCTTTTAAATAAGAATTAGCAGGAATATCCTTTAAAGAAGTGTTTAAAGGGAGTGTGGTTTGTGCTTTACAAGATAAAAAGCCTAAAAAAAGACTAAAAAATATTGTTTTTTTGATATTTGTTTTCATATTCTATATTTGATTTACTATTAGCAAGTAGTTGAGGTTGGCTGATTATTGGCATTCAGATTAATATTTTTTACACTACCATCATTTTCTATTCTTTGTAAATTAACTTTTCCTTCCAGCCCCATATTCTTTAATGTTTCAAAAAAAAGTTTTTCCACTCCTAAATTATTTATTGTACCATCGCTATTCATGTATGTCATTCCATTTTTTGCTTTATCTGTTAAATCACTTTCAGTCTTTATATAATCAATAATATAAGCATCTATCTGGTCTTGTGAATAATTGGTAATAGCGTCTTGATAAGTTCCATTAAACCAAATAACATAATGCATGCCATTTGGAGCAACCATTCCCACATAAGCATTATTTACATTTGCAGGATTAGAAGTTGGTTGTGCTCTCGCAAAACCTAATAACTGGTCAACATCTGGTGGTGATAACATAGGTATTCCTGTTGGAGTATGATTATGATAGCCTCCTGCATAGCCTGTTTTATCTCCAAAATTTACACTATGTGCTCCTCCGATTATTGTCTCGGAAGGTGTTCCATCTGCTTTCAATTTTACTCCTTTTTCACCACCTAAAGTAGATTGTGCTTTAAGCTCATCAATTTTTGCTTTAACATTGGTATTGGTTATTATACCAGTAGTCTTTTCACAAGGATTCTTCGGGTCCTGAGGGTTTTGAGTTTGACTTCCACCTCCTCCTCCGTAGGTGTCAGACCCACCACTCATTCCACCACCATTACTTCCGTAATCTACGTAAGGTTGGTAATAATGATTAACAGGTCCAGTAATATCTCCATAAACATAAATTATAACTGGTAGTATATCTTCTGTTTGTTCAGGCTCTCTACCTCTTGATGCTATTGAAGGTGAATTATAAACGTTTTGAAAATTTGAAATCATACTCTGTACTTCGGGGGAGTTATTTTTCAATACTATAAAATTAACCCAATCTCTTTTGGGATTAACCAATCCTACCAATACTGCGTTAACTGAGCCGTCTTTTATAATTGGATAGGCAATTCCTTTTGTTGTTTCTCCGTACGTTAAACTTCTAAGATTAAAATAAATTTCTCCTACTTCGTTCTGGAATTTCTGAGTGAAAACAGGATTATTGTTCATGAATGTCCGAATAATTTCCTTAAAGGGCTCATGATAACTGATATATTCAGAGTTCTTTTGTGTGTTTTTTTGAGAGTCTAGATTGCTCTCAAACCTGCTAAATGCTTCGATTTTTTCTCTTTCAGTTCTTTTCTCTTCTTGAGTAGCTTCATCGGTTCTACACGAATTGAAAAAAAACAATGACACTGTTACTAATAACAGTAACCGCAAAATAATTTTTTTGTTCATCGATTTGTTATAATTTTTAAGTTGGCTAATTTATAATTTTTTTTATTTCACAAAACATAGATTTTCTAGTCTTTCTACAAATGTATATCTATAAAGCGACAAAACTTGACGTGTTTTCTCTAAATTTTCCCGATTAATGAGTTTAGATGGATTTGAGAATAGTGTAATAAGTAATATGAATATGTATAGTGTTATGGTATTATCTTCGAGTTTTTTTTGTCAGCCCCTCTGTTCATCGGTGTTTACAGAAGCCTTGTATACAAAGATACAAGGCTGTTGGTGTGTGTTACATCTTGACCAGGTCAAACCAAGTTCCGTTACTTTTCCACTGAATCTGAGTTGCGGAAACTTTTCTGAACTCAAAACTTTGTGTTGTGGTTGTAATATTGTATTTTACAGTAAAATTATACTGTGTACCATTGTTAGATGTCTCGTCAACACTTCCCCCATTTGGACTTGATTTTATTGTTCCTGTCATACTCTGTTCGCTTACACCTGTTACAAGTAGTATAAAATCATCTGCCGTAAACTTGTACAGCTTGTTTGAAGTTGTACCATTGGTTACGCCCCAAGTTCCCTGAATCCACGTTGGCGGATGAAAATATTGAGTTGTTGCAGGTTGTTGATTGGTTGTGGTGTTTTCATCATCATTGTTGCCCGAGCAACTTGTAGTTAATAATGTAGCTGTTAGTGATAATGCTGTTAAGATTGCTGTTTTTTTCATAATTGAAATTTTGATGTTAATTATAGTTTTGATTGTTTCTTTTTTGTTCCTCAACCCATATTTCATGCTCCATTTGTAGCTGTCGGGTTTGTTCATGTTCTTCGGGTGTAATGCTTTTCCATTCTCTGATAATCTGTTCCTGTTCTTCTTTGGTCAAGGTTTTTGGAGTAGGTTTTTGATTAGATAAAGTTGTATTGCGGATTTTAGAGATTCGTTCCTTTTCCTGACTTGCTTCTGCGTAGCTGTCAAATCGCATCATGTATCTTTCGAGAATGTTTTTGTCAAACAGATAGGCGTTGCATTTTGCCTGTGTATCGTCTAAAATCATGTATTCTTCATCCGTGCTAATGGTGTAAGGTGTATTAAAGATTCCTGTTACAATTACAGATTCTTTACTGAAGTATTTATCTTTTACCTTGAAGACTACAAACGAGTGTTTTACGGCTGTTTCAGGCGTATTTCGAGGGATTGATGTATTGGGATTGTTTAAGGTTGTTTTTGTTGTGTCTATGGCTGTTTTAGGGGTTGCTATTGGCTCTTGTTTAGTCTTGTCACAACTCATCCCTAAAATTGGCAATATCAGAATCAAAACCTTTACACGGTATCTTTTGAAAAATAGTACGATTAGTGTGTATGTTATCCAAAATAGCAGGAGATATTTGTAATCGGTAAATACTGACTTTGCATACAACACGCCTTTATTGGAGTAGCTCTTGAACTCAGAATCATACAATAGCTCACTACACATCATTCCGTTTGCGGGTAAATTTATCTTTGTTCCGAATGGCGTAGTCTGGTACAATGCACCAACAGGCGTTGTGCGGGTGTCGTATGTTCCGCTAATAACAATCTTATGTCCGTAATCTATTGTGGGATTGCTAAGATTCGGGATATATGAAAATGTACTGAAATGTTGGACTGTAAAAACCGTTACAAATGCTAATACAAAACCTATTAGCAATGATTTAAGTATATTGCTGTCAACCTGAATGGTTTTCTTTTCCATCTTAATAATATTCAGCTAATCCATCGTTATCCATAACAATAATTTTCTTGTAATCCTGAGAAACAAATACGTAAATGTTCTGTTTTGAGTTGGTATTGTAGTAAAGTGATTGCTTGAAAATTACACCTCCAATCTCCTTATATCCTGATTTTTTTATTTCAGCCGCCCAATATGCTTCCGTACCGTTATTGTAAACAGTGAAAAGTTGAGTTGCTCTCCCATTGGTGGATACTTCAAAATAAAACTTGTAGTTAGAAGTTTCATCTGCAATAAGTTTGTATTGCGTTTTTCCGTAGCTGTCTGTGTATTTTATACTTTCCTTTCGGTGACTGAAATAGTAGTTTTGGGAAAAACAGAAAGTACCTAGCAGTACAATTGCTAGTGATAATAATAGTTTTTTCATAGTGATTTTGTATCACTCGAGCCTAAAGTGTGGTTTTGTTTGGGTTGTATAATAGAAAAAGGACGCAGGCTCGTAACTCTTATTTACTGGCAGAGGCTCTGGTAAGCCTTGTAGTGTAAATAAGCGAAACCCACGCCCCGTAATATATGGACGTGAGCGTTCAACTTATCACCCTGCACTACTTTGAATTTACCAGATTCCTGCCAGCAGAATAATTATTAACGCTTTTTCGTTTTCGATAAAATTTGAGGTGCTAATATAAGAATTTTTGTAATTATGTGACAGTTTGTTTTTTTAGTGTAAATGTAATTGCTCGGGCATCATCACCCAAAAAAAAGAGACTCTTATGAAAGTCTCTTGTATCTCTATGGTTTACGATAAACCCATTATTGAAGAAAAGATAACGAAGCTGAAGTTTATTCTAAGCTGGTTGAAGGGTTTTTCAATAGGGTTTTCGTTGTTGGCTTTGCAAGTTCCACGAAACCTTAGCTATTGGTGGTAGTATTTATTTGTTTCCAATTATAACTTTTTGTATATTACCTTTTTCTTTTTGTAGTAAATACAGAATATACGGTGCAAATACAATAATTCCTATGATTGAAGCAATAATGCCAAAAATTATTGACTTTGTAGAGAACTCGTTTCTCCACATAATCCAAAGACCTGAAAGTAGTAAATAACAACTAAAATCAAGATTAAATTGCCCATTCCAGTTAAATGAGGTAATATTTGTTAAGAAAATTTGAAATAGACTTGCCCCTTCTTGTTGAAAAGCAAAAATCGTATAAACCGATACAGTTACACTAAATAGTATAAGTAGAATTTTTAAAATAAGTTGTTTGTTCATAATGAAAATATTTGTTTGCTAAATTTCTTTTGAAGGGTGCCACAATGGTCCTACTGCAATGAGTAAAACTATGATATTAATGACTGCGTTGGAAGTATTTCCTGAAGCGATAGAACCAGCACTGTCCAAAACAAACCAAGAAAGAAGTCCCAATATAACTGCTTTTCTTACTTGTTCAGGTGCTTTGTCGTACACCCAAATAGATAAGAACCAAACCATAACTCCCCACCCAAACAAAAAACCCCCAGTCAATGCTGATAAAAACCTTGTTGTTGGTTCGCTATAATTTTGAACTCCATCAACTGGAAAACTCAAAAAATCAAGTGTCCACCTTGCTGGTTCAGATGTTGAAAGCATTGTCCCCAAAAAGAAAATAGGTCCAAAAGACCCAATTACGATTGCTGTGATTTTTAGCCAAAATTTGTGAAACTTTTGCGTCATCTTAAAATGTATTTCTATTTTTTTTTGCAAAAGTAATGTGTCGATATCGAGTGTTTTAGTCGCTACCGTACAATTTAGACGAAATTGCTTACAATCTTTTTCAGATTTTTGAAATATGATGAAAGCCACTCATAATTCAAAGTTTCGATATTGATTTGAAGAAAGAAATTTTCTAATGCTAATGAAAAAATACCTTCAACTTGTTTTTGCGAAAGCTGTAAGTCCAAGTCACTAATCCAAATATCCAAAAAAGCATCACCTACAATTTTGTTTGACTTTTGAAGAATGTTGGCCAATGGAGTTACATTTTGATTTATTCTCAATTGTCTGTTGAAAAGTAGGTCAATCTTATGTTCTATAAGAATGTTGATTAGTTCGGGGTCAATATTCTCGGCATTTTGCTCTTTACGTGCAATTATTTTTGTTCTCTCGATATGATATTTCAGCAAGTACTCAGTGAAAATTTCTAAGTCGGCAAAATGATGGTAGAAAGATGATTTACTTTTACCAACTTTTTTTGAAAGCGGTTCAATTTTAAGTCCGTTCTGTCCATAGGTTGCAAAAATTTCGTAACCCTTTATTATCCAAATTTCTTTAATATCTGTAGTCATTTTGTATAGTTCTGCAAAATTACCGCCAACATCTAAATTTAAGCATTGTATCACTAATGACAATTGATATTGCGTCAATTTTTTTAATATTTATGAAATGCCTTTTTGTAATGATTAGATTTTCAGTAATAAGAAGTGGAGTGTTTTTATTCTTTTTGCATTGGTGAAAATTTTAAATGTTAATATAAGAATTTTTGTAATTATATGACAGTTTGTTTTTTTGCGTGGAAACGTAACGGTGAGTGCAGGAGTATAATTGTACTGTCTGCTGAAATGACAGAAATCAACATGTGTGCTTTTAAGAAGATTTTGTGTAAATTCTGTACCACAATCGGGCAGGAAGTAAAAAGTACCCCATTATAATACTATATAAAATGCTATTTCAATAGGGTATGATTATATTAGGGTATTTTTTGTTGGTGTGTACCGTAATACAAACTTGAGTTTGTTGTTTGTAAGATGGCTGAACACTCTCATAAAGTTCCATGGATGACTTAAATTTCCATTATTTTTTATTTGCGGTAAAAAAACCTCAAAAGCCGTAAAAACCATCAAATAAGCTTCTTTGTGTATCGATAAAACGATAAGGTGTAGTTAAACATGCTTGTATAACTCCGTAAAGGTGTTAAATTTCTATTATCTCTGTTTTGTGATGTTATGTCCACAAAAAATATTAAAACTTATAAAAACGCCTTTTTTGTAATTTATGTGTCTGCGGGTGATTAAAAACTCTTGTATGACTTCATAGATGCCTCAAATTTCGACTATCTTTTCTTTGTAGTATTATATGCCTTAAAAGTTATAAAGATATCTAGAAATGACTTTATTTGCGTTTTGTGAGTTTAATGAACAGTGAATGCTGCTTGATGTCCTCCTACAACCCCGTCATGGTGTTAAATTTCAACTATTTTTCTTTTGTAATTGCTATCAAAATACTGTAAAAGTATTAAAATGGGCTTTATTTAAATTTTTGTGTATTTTGAGATAGTGGAATAAGCTACATACCCTTGTATAGCTCTGTAAATGCATCAAATTTCCATTATCTCTGTTTTTCGGTGTTGTATAGAAGTGTCTAAAAAAAACTTATCTGTGGGTTTGGAGATAACTTTGAAATCTGCTATCGCTCTGACAGAAGGCGTTTACAGAGTTTCTGCTAACATATAATGATATAGTATGTAGTATGCTGATACATAGCCCCCCTCTATATGCAGGTGGTTGACAGCTAGTAGTAGGTAACTAGATATGGAAGCAGTAGTTATTCGGGCTGCTTTTTAGAGTGCAGAATCTTTTTTTTGATGATAGGCGGTTACGGATTTGTGCGGGTGGGATGGTAATGTGCAGTTGTTTTTTCCGTTACACTATCTCGGAGGTATACACTGTTACGGAATTTATCTATATAAAAAAAGCCCCTCAATAATGAGAGGCATTTTAAACACTTTAGGATGGAAAAAATTATTTTTTCTGTAGCAAAAGTAATTTGATGTTATGTTATTTGCAAATAAATCCATTTAAAATTTATTATTATTATTATTATTATATATGTTTTTACCAATATCTACTTGTTAATATTCAACAAGCACCTTTTTGTGTTAATTATAATCAATTTGTTGTTTTGAAGGAGCTCATAGACAGTTTGTACAGTTTGTGGCGGGGCGTAGAGAAAAAGATTTTTAGCTTATGAATTTTGCTAATATATACCGCTCAATTTACCCCAAAACGAGAGAATCTGCACATATCACAATCTATTATCCTGAACTATGTTCCGTGTGTAAGCTTATGACTGTAAAAAAAGATTTGTTTTTACGATTCAGTTTTTCAGGCGTATGAAAAACTGAATTTCTGAAGCCTGATTTAAACATTTTTTTTACACTATTAAAGCTTTCTGGGTGTGGTAAGTAATCTTTAAGGTTTTGGGCGAGGTGTAGAAAAGTAGATTTTTTGTGGATGTAATTTTGTCAATATATATCTACCTGTTTACCCCAAAACCAAACTACACAATCTCATCAAACATTTATTAATAAGGGTGTTTCCAGAGTTTCTGCAAGATATTACCAATATATAGTATACTTTATTTCTTAACTAATCACACACTAACACACTTTTATTCATTTTAAATCAATATTTCGGGAAACTGTGGTAAACGGTTTGTGATGTTCTGTATGGAATTGTCATTTTATCTGCGGAGTTTTGAGAAAATGTATAATACTTGTTACTATTTACACCACCCGCCAAACTCTTGCTGTAAAAAAGCCCCCCCCCCTCCCATGTCGAGTTTCAAAATTTTTACATGGGCATCGGGTCTCTATCTACTATACGGATTTTGCACCCCGTCAAGGAGATTTTTTCGTTACGCCCCCTATGCTCGGATTTTGTTATTCTCAGACTTGTTTTACTTTTCCTGCGCTCCGAGTGGTTAAAAAGTTTTTAACAACGGTTGATATTTTGGTTAAAAAGTGTTGTAAACGCTTGTGTTTATGGGCTTTTTGTCGTATATTTATACTGCTTTTGTGAGCGACTTACTATTAAAATATATCTCAATATATACATAAAAAAGCCTTGAAGCACTGCAATGCGACAAGGCGAATCAATAAATTTTAATGTATCTAAAACTTATCAACATGACAAATTTACAAAATTGTCTGCAAAATTGTGCTATCTACTGTGGCACTTATGCGAAGTACAACAATTCAAGTATTTACGGCAAATGGTTTAACCTTAGCGAATACGGAAGCTATGACGAACTACTGGAAGCAATGCACGAACTACACGAAGATGAACAAGACCCTGAATTTATGTTTTCCGATTATGAGGGTTGCGAACTGTTTGAGAAATTAGGATTGATACATGAGAGTTTTTTATCTCCCGAGATTTACGAGATAGCCGAGCAAATAAATGAATCTGAACATGATATAGAAGTATTTGAAGCGGTTTTGGATAATCTTGGTACAATAGATTTTCAAAGTGCTTATGAGTACGCAAATAATTTTTACTGTGGTGAATTTGCAAATGATATTGAGTTCGTGGAATATTTATATGAAAATGATATACCGTTCAATCTGCCTAACTTTGTTGTGATTGATTGGGAAGCTACGGCAAAAAACATTATGTATGATTATTTTGAGAGTAACGGACATTATTTTAAATCGTAGTATATTTGTAATATTATAAACCCTTTGTATGCTTTAAAATTCAAATAGGTTTAATTAAATTCAAGCAGATTTAAAAAAGCACATCTTAAAAATCTGGGTACAACCTTGGGTACAAAAACAAAAAAGAGAAAATGTAATTATTCAGAAATCAATAAATTACAAATTCTCTTTAGCTTAAAAAGTGGAGTTGGAGGGATTCGAACCCTCGTCCAAACAAGCAATACATAAGCTTTCTACATGCTTATTCTACCATTGGTTTTCGACTGGAAGCAGAGGATAGACACCCAACTACCAGCTTATCTTTTGAAATTTTCGAGCTTTAGCCAAAGCTTCTAAAGCCTTATTTCCGCATTCCTATATCCCAGGATCAAACGCTGCAGAACAGAGCATTTGTGGAATATCTTGCTTCCCTACTGAAATCTTCGGGAAAACGCTTGATCTACTATACTTCGATATTAAGCTGCAAGAGCGAACTCTTCGTTGCCAGTTAAAATTTTGTAGCAAGGGATTATAGAGATCGCGCTACGGTTCTCTGCATGCTTACTTACCCATTGGTCTTGCTGTCGAAACCAGTCAACCCCATGAATAAAGTGAATGCAAAGATAGTGCTTTTTGTTTACATTTCATTAATATAGGTGGTTTTAATAGTAATTGGGAAATAAAATGAATAACCTGAAGCTATTAAAAATTGAATGTCTGGTTATTGTGGATAAAAAATTAATGTCTGTTAACAGGCTTTAATACGGGGTTTTTTAACAGTCTTAAGATAGGGTAGTGATTGTTTATTGCAATATATTTTGTGTTCTCATAAAAATTACCTAATTTTGCAATCCAAAATGAGATGTAAAATATGTTAATAATTCCAGTAAAAGATGGTGAATCCATCGACAGAGCTTTAAAAAAATACAAGAGAAAATTTGATAAAACAGGAACTGTTCGTCAATTAAGGTCTAGACAACAGTTTATTAAGCCTTCCGTAACTTTGAGACAAGCTAGACTGAAAGCGGCTTACAAACAAAGAGCGCTTAGCAAAGAAGAGCAGGCTTAAGATTTTTTCTTAACCATATATTAATTCACTTCTTAAATTCTTATATTTGAGAAGTGAATTTTTATTTTTATATCCTATGATGCTGGAAAAGTTTTTAGAATACTTACAATTCGAAAAAAGATATTCTCCTCATACCATTACAAGCTACAAAAAAGACCTTGAAGACTTTTCCCATTTCTTCCTCCGAACAGAATCTTCCGACAATTTAGCCAGGGCAGACAAAAAAATTATCCGAAATTTTATTGTTGAATTGAGCGAAAATAATATTTCCAAAAGAAGTATCAACAGAAAATTATCTTCACTCCGAAGTTTTTATCTTTTTCTTTTAAAAATAGGGGAGATTAAAGTTTCTCCTGTAGAAGGGATTTCTTCCCTGAAGTTTTATGCTGAAAAACAGATTCCTATGTCTAAAGAGGAAATGACTGATCTCAATGAAAGAATTTTCGAACAGGTACATGATGTACTTGAAAAATGTATTTTGGAAGTTCTTTATCAGACAGGAATGCGTAAAGCAGAACTTTGTGGCCTGATATTTGAGAATGTTGACTTATATGGAAATGAATTAAAAGTAATAGGAAAAGGGAACAAAGAAAGGGTGATTCCCATTTCCAATGAATTGTCTGAGCTTCTGAAAAGTTATCTGGAAATAAGAAATCCGCAGACAGAATTCAAATCATATTTTTTCGTCAATAAGAAAGGGAAAAAACTCAATGAAAAATTTGTTTATGTGGTAGTTAATAAGTACCTTAGTCTTGTAACAACGAAAGAAAAAAAAAGTCCTCACATCCTACGGCATAGCTTTGCTACCCACGTATTGGATAATGGGGCGGAGATCTCCAAAGTAAAAAAAATATTAGGGCATTCCAGCCTTGCCAGTACTCAAGTCTATACGAATGCTAATATTGAGCAATTGAAAAAAGTGTTTAATCAGGCTCACCCTCGAGCATCAAAAAAAGAAGAATTATGAAGATTTCAGTTCAATCAATTGGTTTAACACCACACGAACCACTAGAGTCACACATTGACAAAAAAGTAAGCAAATTGGATACCTTTTATGACAAAATTCATGAGTGTAAGGTATTTTTAAAAGTAGAAAATAACGCTGATAAAGCTAATAAAACTGCTGAGATTATTTTGGCGGTTCCGGGAGACGATATCGTAGTAAAGAAAACATCTACCAGTTTTGAAGAAAGTTTGGACCTTTGTGTTGATACAGCTAAAAAGCTACTAATCAAGAAAAAAGAAATGGCGTAGAAAAAAAAGTCAAAAAAAGTTTATAAAATATTTGAGAATTCAAAAAATCCGTTCTATATTTGCACTCGCAAAAAAGGAACAGCGATCTTTTGAATTCTTTTTTATATTTGCCTCCATAGCTCAGTTGGCCAGAGCACGTGATTTGTAATCTCGGGGTCGTGGGTTCGAATCCCTCTGGAGGCTCATAAAATATAAACTTTTGGGGAGATTCCAGAGTGGCTAAATGGGACTGACTGTAACTCAGTTGCTTCGGCTTCGTAGGTTCGAATCCTGCTCTCCCCACTTTATATTTTTATAAAAAAACTTGCAGGATTAAATAAGTTTTCTTAGTTTTGCACAGCGTTTACCAATAGTTTTGGAAACAAAATTGCGGAAGTAGCTCAGTTGGTAGAGCGTCAGCCTTCCAAGCTGAATGTCGCGGGTTCGACCCCCGTCTTCCGCTCAATAAAATCACAGAGTAAAAGTGATTTTTTTTAACACTGAAATATGTAGAGTAGAGTTTCTCAATCAGTTTCAGTCCTTTATTAAAATGCCTCCATAGCTCAGTTGGCCAGAGCACGTGATTTGTAATCTCGGGGTCGTGGGTTCGAATCCCTCTGGAGGCTCATTTTAATATAAAATATCTGGGGAGATTCCAGAGTGGCTAAATGGGACTGACTGTAACTCAGTTGCTTCGGCTTCGTAGGTTCGAATCCTGCTCTCCCCACATTTTATATTATAAAAATAGTTGCGAGATTAAATAAGTTTTCTTAGTTTTGCACAGCGTTTACCAATAATTTTGGAAACAAAATTGCGGAAGTAGCTCAGTTGGTAGAGCGTCAGCCTTCCAAGCTGAATGTCGCGGGTTCGACCCCCGTCTTCCGCTCAACGAAAAATCACGCTACTTAGTGTGATTTTTTTAGTTGATGCCGACTTAGCTCAGCGGTAGAGTGCTTCCTTGGTAAGGAAGAGGTCACGGGTTCAAGTCCCGTAGTTGGCTCTCGATTTTCCCGAATTTTCTTCGGGATTTTTTTATGCCCAACTTTTGAGACTGATCCACTTTTACTCCAGCTTTACAATCACAATCATAAAATTTTCGTTAAATTCGTGTAAAATAAATTTTTGATGAATATTCTTTTACTGGAAGATGATCTCATTCTGTCTGCAGAATTGTGCAGATTTTTAGAATCAAATAATTTTAACTGTGATAAAATCTATGACGGAGAAACCTTTCTCCGTCAGATAAAAAATAGTACCTATGATCTGTATCTGCTGGATATTAATGTTCCTAAAATAAACGGACTAGATGTCTGTCAGACGATCCGTTCTTTTGACAAGAATACTCCCATCATTATCATCTCTGCCTATGGAGATATCTCTGATAAAAAAGATGCTTTCACAAGACTGGCTGACGATTATCTCGTAAAGCCATTTCAGTTTGAAGAACTTCTTCTAAGAATCAATTCGCTGCTGAGGAGAAAAGCTCCTTCTGATGATTCCGATCAGGATATTGTAAGAATTGATGACCTTATTATCAACAAAACAGAGCAGAAGGTTTATCGTGGAGGAAATGAAATAACCCTTACGCTGAAAGAATTTCAGTTGTTGGTTTACCTAGCGGAAGCGCAGGGAAGAACGGTTTCCAAACAACAGATCACAGAACATGTATGGGAACACAATTTTAACACAAATACCAATACCGTAGAAGTGTATATCAATTTTCTGAGGAAGAAGATTGATAAAGATTTTAAAATAAAACTAATCCACACCCGTTCTGGTTTCGGATATTACCTAAGCCCATTATAAATGTCTTTAAAAAGGAAGATCGCTTTAACGATAAGTATTGCCTTTTCATTACTATTTGGAATGGTGATGGCGGTCATTTATTTATCTTTTAACGATTTCAGAAGGGATGAGTTTAAAGAACGATTCAGACAGCGACTTGAATTTACTTCCCATTTTATCTCAAAATCAAAAGACTTTGAAGAAGAGGCTCCGGTTTTTTTCAACGAAAATTCAGATAACATTCTTTTGAATGAAAAGATTTTAATTTTCAATGAGAAAAAAGAACTCATCTACAGTACGATCAAAGACCGGAATGTCATCTGGGACAGTGCAATGCTTAAAGAGCTGGATAAAAAGAAAATTATCTATACAGAAAAAACAGTTCCGGAAATCTATGCTGCACTCAGGAATATCAACGGAGAAAATTATTATATCCTTACCAGTGCTTTTGATACTAACGGAAAATCCAAGTTGGGATATCTTAAATATCTTTTGATTACGGCTTATGTGATGAGCACCATGCTTATTGGTTTTTTCAGTTATTATTTTGTCGAAAAGTTCCTTCGTCCACTGGAAGACCTGAACAAGGAAATTTCTGAAGTTACTGCCCATAAACTCACCACACAGATTCCGGTAGAGCAGTCTAATGATGAAGTAAGTGTTCTTGCCAAATCCTTTAATACCATGATTGGAAGGCTGGATGATGTATTTCAGTCGCAAAAAGATTTTACGGCCAGTGCTTCGCATGAGATCAGAACGCCGATAACAAGAATGGCATTTCAGCTGGAAAATCTGATTAAATTTGAGGAACATTCTCCGGAAACGATGTCTTCTTTAAAACAGATTCAGCGGGACGTTTATCAATTATCAGACCTTACCAATTCACTTCTGCTGTTGACAAAGTTTGATAAAGAAAATATTCAGAGCATTTATGAGGAAGTAAGAATTGATGAAGTCATCTTTGAAGCCTTTGAAGCGGTGGAGAAAAGTTATCCACAACTTAAGCTGGATTTTCTGATCAATGAAGATAGTTCTGAAAATGCTTTTCTGACTATAAAAGGAATTCATTCACTATTGGTAATCGTATTTATCAACTTATTTAAAAATGCAGCAGTGTATTCAGATAATACAGAAGTGAATGTTCTGATTACTGAAACCAACGATAATCTTTCCGTTGAAGTTATTTCTCACGGCAATACTATTTCTGAAGAGGAGCAGACTAAACTGTTTGAAGCTTTCACAAGAGGAAATAACGCACAGAATATAGCAGGGTCAGGATTAGGCCTTAGAATTGTCAAAAGGATTCTGGAATATCATGATGCAGATATTGTATACTCTTCCCCTGAGGATCACATGAATAAGTTTACATTATTTTTTAAAAAATAAAATAAAAGCGACTGATACGAAAAACAGTTGCTTTTTTGTTAAACTCCTGATTTAAATTTTTAATAAAAATTGAATGTTTGTAGAAAAATTAGCTGATTTTGTCTCGTAATTTATTCTGTAAACAGCCTGTTCATAACTATTTTAATATTTTTTTAAGCGTCATTTAAGTTTCTTTTAATAGCATCAAAGCAATTTTGTAATTTAAAAAGATAATAATGAATAGAATTGCAGTGCTGTGCCTCGCCGTTTCCTCATTCATGGCGGCACAACAGCAGATGTCTCTTTTGGAATGCGAAGAAGCTTTTCAGAAGAACAACCTCCAGATGCTCGCCGAACAATACAACATCAATATGGCTGATGCGGATATTCTGCAGGCTAAAATCTGGGAATTACCTCAGTTAAGCGGACAGTTCAATGCTTACAATCCTCAAAGCAAAAAGTTTTTTGATGTAGGACATTCTAAAGGAGCGGGTATTACTCAATTGATTTATATGGGCGGCAAAAAGAAAAATGAAATTGCTTTTGCCAGATCCAATAAAGAACTGGCCCAGCTTCAGTTTTCACAATTGCTGGTAGATTTAAGATCTCAGCTTCGCTCTGCTTATTTTAACCTTTATTACGAAAAACGAAAGCTGGAAAATACCAACAGACAGTTAGGATATATGAATGATCTTTTGAATGCCTATCGTATACAGTCGGCAAAAGGAAATGTTTCCCTTAAAGATGCTGTAAGGCTGCAGAGTATTGTGATTCAGCTGAATCATGATAAGCTGGAGATCAATAAAAATATTCTTGATTTTGAGCAGAATCTGAAAGTTCTGACAGGAGTTGCAGAAGAGATAGAGCCTGCAATGTCTGAAACCGAAGCAAAAGAAGCTCTGGCAGCACAGCCTTTCGGTGATGAAGAAGAACTGAAAAGCAAAGCCCTCGAAAATAATGCAGATTACCGATACAATTTGAAGCTCATTGATAACAGTAAGTTGTATGCACAGTGGCAGAAATCATTGAATGTACCGGATGTTACGGTAGGTGCAGCGTGGGATCAGGCAGGAGGAACTTTTAATAACGAAGCTAATCTGACCTTGGGAATTCCTTTGCCACTATGGAAAGCCAATCAGGGAAATGTAGTAAAAGCAAACTATGCTATCCGGCAGAATCAGAAAAATGCTGATTTTCAAAAACTGACGCTGGAAACTAAAGTTCAATCTGCATACAAAACCTGGAAGGCACAATATGATCAGCTTCTGGATGTAAAAACTACAGACCTTCAGAATATGGAACTTGTTTACAACGGAATGCTGACCAATTTCAGAAAAGGAAATATCAACCTGATTGAATTTACAGACTTTATGGATAGCTACAGGGAGACAGCTCTTCAGATCTATGATATGAAAAATGAGATCATGCAGTCGGCAGAACAACTTAATCAACTAGTACAAACGAAAATCTTCTATTAAAATGATGAAAACATATATTATTCCCGCATTGATGGTCCTTTCATTAATGGCCTGTTCAAAAAAGGAGGAAGAGAAAAATAATCATACGAAAAAAGGATTCGAGCTCAGTAACACCATGCTGAATTCTATTTCCCTGGCAAAAGTTGAAAAAAAGAATATAGAAGATGAATACAGCTTCTATGGAAAAATATCGGCAGACAAAAACAGTTATATAGATGTTTACCCTTTGGTAGGAGGAAATGTGATGAGTGTGAATGTAGAATTGGGTGACTATGTAAAAAAAGGACAGGTGTTGGCTACCATCAGAAGTACTGAGCTTGCAGAAATTCAGAAAGATGTTAGCGATGCAAAAACAGATCTTGTAGTAGCAAAAAATAACCTCCGTGTTGCAAAAGAACTCTACGAAGGAAAGCTTAATACGGAAAGAGATGTACTGGAAGCTAAAAGTCAGTTACAAAAAGCAGAAGATCAGTTGCAGAGAGCCGCCGCTGTAAGTACCGTTTATAATGTGAAAAGCGGAAATATATACAGTGTAGTAGCACCTATCAATGGTTATATTGTTCAGAAAAGTATTAACAAAGACATGCAGCTGAGAAGTGACAGGAGTGATAATATCTTTGATGTGGCCAATACTACCAATGTATGGGCTATTATGAATGTCAACGAATCTGATATTGATAAAATCAGCCTTGGAATGAAGGCCCAGGTATCCACACTTTCTTATCCGGACAAGGTTTTTGATGGAAAAATTGATAAGATCTTCAAAATTATTGATCCGCAGACCAACGCCATGCAGGCAAGAGTAGTATTGAACAATTCCAACGGACTTTTGATCCCGGAGAGTAAAGCCACGATAAAAGTTTCCAGCCTTGAAAGCAACGCTACACTTACCGTTCCCTCCAAAGCAGTGATTTTTGATGATAATAAAAGCTTTGTGGTGATTTTTAAATCCAGAACAGATGTAAAGATCAGAGAAATCAAAGTATTAAAGCAGGTTGGTGATGTCACTTATATTGCACACGGTCTTAAAGAAGGAGAAGAAGTAATTACCAATAACCAACTGCTGATCTACCGTTCACTGAACAGCTAGTCTTATTAAACCATTAAGAATATGTACTTTTTTCTTTAACGGCTTTTTTAGGTCATCAATGTATCTATCATGAATAAATTCATAAAAAATATAATCGCTTTTTCATTAAAAAATAAAGCATTTACCTTTATCTGGGTAGCGATTTTAGCCATCTCTGGTTTTATAAGTTTCAAAAACATGCCTATTGAAGCTTTTCCGGATGTAACCAATACCCAGATTGTCATCATCACCCAATGGAATGGGCGTAGTGCAGAAGAAGTAGAACGTTTTGTCACGACACCCATCGAATTGGCGATGAGCCCGGTTCAGAAAAAAACAAGTGTAAGAAGCACCACCATGTTTGGGCTTTCTATTGTTAAAATTCTTTTTGACGATGGGGTGGATGATACTTTTGCCAGAAATCAGGTCAATAACCAGTTAAGAACCATTAGCCTTCCTGATGAGGTAGACCCTGAAGTACAGCCACCCTACGGGCCAACCGGTGAGATTTTCAGATATACGCTGGAAAGTAAAACAAAAGACTCCCGAACACTGCTTACCCTGCAAAACTGGATAATAGACCGTGCTCTAAGAGGAGTTCCGGGTGTAGCAGATATCAATGTTTTCGGAGGGCAGGATAAAGTGTTTGAGCTCAGTATCGATCCGAGAGCATTGGATAAATATAACCTCACGCCGCTTCAGGTATATGATGCCGTTACCAAAAGTAACCTGAATGTAGGAGGTGATGTTATTGAGAAAAACGGACAGGCCTACGTGGTAAGGGGAATTGGTCTCGTAAAATCAGTGGCGGATATCGGAAATATTACCATTCAGAATGACAGCGGAAACCCTGTTTTGGTAAAAAATGTAGCTGAAGTTCATGAAAGTTCCATGCCTAGAGTAGGGCAGGCTGCCCTGAATCATCATGACGATACGGTGGAAGGAATTGTTGTGATGAGAAAAGGGGAGAATCCAAGAGAAGTACTGGTAGGAGTGAAGGCTAAGATTAAAGAGCTTAACGAAAAAGTCCTTCCAAAAGATGTGAAAATGGTCACTTTCTATGACCGCGACAATCTGATGGATTTCACAACCCATACCGTAATGCATAACCTTATTGAAGGAATTGTTCTGGTAACGGTAATCGTTTTAATCTTCATGGCAGACTGGAGAACTACGCTGATTGTTTCCATCATCATTCCTCTATCCTTACTATTTGCCTTTTTATGTTTAAAACTGGCCGGGATGAGTGCCAATCTGCTTTCGTTAGGTGCTGTAGACTTCGGGATTATCATAGACGGAGCCGTCGTCATGGTGGAAGGCCTCTTCGTAATGTTAGATCATAAAGCGAAGCGTTACGGAATGGAGAAATTCAATAAACTCGCAAAAGGAGGCTGGATCAAGCAGACAGGAACCGGATTAGGAAAAGCGATCTTTTTTTCAAAATTAATCATCATCACTTCGTTGATTCCTATTTTCTCATTTCAGAAAGTGGAAGGTAAAATGTTCTCTCCTCTTGCATTTACATTAGGATTTGCATTAATGGGAGCATTGATATTTACATTAACATTGGTTCCTGTTCTTTCGCATATCCTTTTAAATAAAAATGTAAGAGAAAAAAATAATCCGTTTGTTAACTTTTGGGACAGAATCGTTTTGAAAGGTTTTAATTTAACATTCAGGTACAAAAAAATGAGCATGATTGCAGCGATTTCCTTTCTGGCTGTTACATTGTTTTCCGGAAAGTTTTTAGGAACAGAATTCCTGCCTCAGCTGAATGAAGGATCATTGTGGATCACCGCAGAAATGCCGATGAGTTCTTCATTAAAAGAATCTCTGAAAACAGCAGATCTTTTAAAGAAAGACATTCTGAGCTTCTCCGAAGTGACAGATGTTCTTGCGCAGACGGGAAGAAGTAATGACGGGACTGATCCCAACGGGTTCGGATTTGTGCAGTTTGCAGTTAATCTTAAGCCAAGAGAAGAATGGAAGCGTA
Organism: Chryseobacterium sp. RU33C; assembly: GCF_900156015.1. Classification (NCBI taxonomy): domain Bacteria; kingdom Pseudomonadati; phylum Bacteroidota; class Flavobacteriia; order Flavobacteriales; family Weeksellaceae; genus Chryseobacterium; species Chryseobacterium sp. RU33C. The sequence goes on from NZ_FTMT01000003.1 coordinate 206,654, forward strand.
AAATTACTTATGATGAACTGATCAATGAAATAGACAAAAAGCTCAGAAGTTACCAGGGAATTACTTTCAACTATTCCCAGCCGATCTCGGATAACGTAGCCGAAGCTGTAGCAGGATTCAAAGCAGAAAATGGAATCAAGATCTATGGTGACAATCTGGAAACGCTGGACAAATTAGCCCATGAAGTTTTGCTTAAAATTAAAGACGTACAAGGCGTAAAAGACCCGGGAATTATTAAAAATATCGGCCAGCCTGAAGTAAGTGTGGTTCTGGACAGAGATAAAATGGCTGCTTACGGAGTAATGCCTGCAGATGCACAAGCCGTGTTGGAAATGGCGTTTGGAGGGAAAACAGCGTCTGAAATGTTCGATGGGGAAAGAAAATTCCCGATCCGTCTTCGTTATTCTCAGGAATACAGAACCAATGAAAACGATATTGCTTCTTTGATGGTCCCTACACAGGATGGAGCAAAAATTCCCTTAAAAGAAATAAGTACCATTGTTAAGGATAACGGAGCCGCATTTATTTACAGAGACAATATCAAGCGATATATCGGGGTTAAATTCTCCATCCGTGACAGAGATTTGGGAAGTACCATTGCGGATGCACAGAAAAAAGTGGAAACTATTGAACTTCCGGATGGGTATTCCGTAGGATGGACAGGTCAGTTTGAAAACCAGCAGCGCGCATCACACAGATTGGCACAAGTAGTACCGGTGAGTATCCTGATGATTTTCTTCCTGCTGTTTATTCTGTTTGGAAATATGAAAGATTCTCTTTTGGTACTGGCGAATGTGCCTTTTGCTTTGATAGGTGGAATTATCGCCCTGCATGTTACCGGTATCAATTTCGGAATCTCTGCCGGAGTAGGGATGATTGCTCTTCTTGGAATTTGTATTCAGAACGGGGTAATCCTTATTACAGAGTTCCACCAGAATGTTAAAGACGGAATGGATATAGACACCGCCATCTTAAATGGAGTAAAATCCAGGACGAGACCTGTAATTATGACAGCATTGATGGCTTCCATAGGGCTTATGCCGGCAGCCTTGTCTACAGGAATCGGATCGGAGTCTCAGAAACCTCTGGCCATTGTTATTATTGGAGGACTGATTACCGCTACAGTGCTTACCCTGCTTATTTTCCCTATTATCTTCTGGATTTTCAACAAAACGAAAAGCTCGGTCAAATTTGATTAATCTTTCATTTATATAGTAAGAAGCGCGGAAAACAAAGTTTTCCGCGCTTCCCGATTATTGAAATAAAATAGGATGAGTTTAAAATTTAAAATCCTAATCCTACTGCAAAAGCTTTTACAGCATTCGGATAATCGGAAACAGAAGTGGCTGCTCCTGTCGTTGTATTGATAGAGTAAATTTTTGTAGATGAACCTACTGATGCCATTAAATAGGCCTTTTGGCTCATACTTCCAATATCAAAACCATTGGCATTGGGAATGTTGATTCCTAAAGAACCTGTTTCAACCAAAGTTCCGTTATTGGGTGGGTTTTGGATATATAATTTATCCGTATTATGATCAATCACCAATAAGGTAGTTGAGGTAGCTCCGGCAAAGTTGTTGGTATAGGCGGCTGCACTTATCATGGGACTTCCCGGGTTCAGTGTAAGATCTACAGCAGCAATTGTTCCATCGTTAGGATTGAGGCGGAGATTTTGTCCTGTATTGCTTACTACCCTTATTCTGTCTACTGTGGGATTAAAATCAAATCCGAAATCCGTGCCGGAAAGTAAGGTGGAAAATGGAGATGCTCCCACAGCAGTAGCGGCACCTGTCCCTAAGTTAATTGTATAGATTCTGCTTGAGCTTCCCAAAGCATACAATTGTCCGTTCGCAGGACGGAAATCTATTCCTAAAATATTCTCGCCGCTTTGTAATCCGGCCACTGTTTTAGAAACAGGCATAGGATTATTGGGATTGAAAATTTGAAGATTATTTGAATTGTCAATAGCGTAAGCTACCGGTTCTGTAGGGATGGCAATATCAATAATTCCCTGCTGAAGTGATCCTATTGAGGTTGTTTTACCATTATTCAGGTCCAGAACATGTAATTTATCATTGAAAGCTAGAAGAGCAGTACTGTTATCATATTTGATGTCAAAAGCAGACTGTCCCGTAAAAGTCGTTCCAAGACTTCCAACCTCTACTAAAGTTCCATTGTTGGGAGGGTCCTGCTTATATAATTTCCCCAAAGTAGGATCGATATCGTATAAAACAGTTGTAGAGGCACCTGCTTTGCTGTTGGTATATGCCAATCCGGTTATGGACGGGCTTCCTGTGCCGTTAATATTGATGTCTGTGGCCGCAACAGCTCCGGTTTCCGGATGTAAGCGTAGATTTTGGCCAGAATTACTTACCAAACGAATTCTGTCAACAGTAGGGTTGAAATCAATAGAAGCAATTGTTCCGGAGATCATAGGAGTAAATGCCGTTGAACTTACCACTCTTGCGGAGGCATTGGCTGTATTGATAATATATAATTTGCTGGCATTTGATAATGCATACAATTCTCCTGTGGCAGGTCTGAAATCTATACTTAACAGCTTTTCGCCTGATGCAACACCTGTTACAGATGTTTTTGAGGTGAAATTTTTTGGATTGTTGGAATTAAAATAAACAAGCTCGTTCATGGCTGTTATTCCATACACCATAAGATCAGGCCCTTGAGATATCATATTTTCAGTCATGATATTTTCATCTGAATTGTCACATGAAAATAAGGTTGTAATGGCAAACAAAGCCAAATACATGGGTAATAGTTTTCTCATAATATTGATTTTAGTTGTTGTTTTTATATTTACGAGAAAAAAATAAAGCTGGATGTACACAAATTAATTCTCCGGAATTTTTTTCAGTATATTGTATTCATAATTAGTAAGATAGTTTATATTTTTAATAAAACGTTTCTAAGGATTTTTTCTATTGGGAAAAATTTGTAAATTTGCAGTCTCAATACGTTGAAATATAAGGTTTGTCCTTCACTGGATGAGAATATTGAAAGTTTTTTTAATAAAAAGTTTTTGGTATTTAAAAATTCATTATATTTGCACACCGAAAATTTGAAAAACAATAAATAAATAATTTTAAATCATGGCAAAGGAAACGTTTAATCGTAACAAACCACACTTGAACATTGGTACTATTGGTCACGTTGACCATGGTAAAACTACACTTACTGCAGCTATCAGTAGTGTATTAGCGAACAAAGGTCTTGCTGAGAAAAAAGACTTCTCTGCTATTGACTCTGCTCCAGAAGAAAAAGAAAGAGGTATCACTATTAATACAGCTCACATCGAGTACGAAACTGAAAACAGACACTATGCACACGTTGACTGTCCAGGTCACGCCGACTATGTTAAGAACATGGTAACTGGTGCTGCTCAGATGGATGGAGCGATCTTAGTATGTGCTGCAACTGATGGACCAATGCCTCAAACTAGAGAGCACATCCTACTTTGCCGTCAGGTAAATGTACCAAGAATCGTTGTTTTCATGAACAAAGTTGATATGGTGGATGATGCTGAGCTTTTAGAGCTTGTTGAACTTGAACTTAGAGATTTATTATCTACTTACGAATATGACGGAGATAACTCTCCAGTGATCCAAGGATCTGCTCTTGGTGCTCTTAACGGAGACGAGAAGTGGGTTAAGACTGTTGAAGAATTGATGGATGCAGTTGATACATGGATCGAGCAGCCTGTTAGAGATCAGGATAAGCCATTCTTGATGCCAATCGAAGACGTATTCTCTATTACAGGTAGAGGTACTGTAGCAACTGGTAGAATCGAGGCTGGTGTTATCAACACTGGTGATCCGGTTGATATCGTAGGTATGGGTGATGAAAAATTAACTTCTACTATTACAGGGGTTGAGATGTTCAGAAAAATCCTAGACAGAGGTGAAGCTGGTGATAACGTAGGTCTATTGTTGAGAGGTATTGAAAAAACTGACATCAAGAGAGGTATGGTTATCGCTAAGAAAGATTCAGTTAAGCCACACAAAAAATTCAAAGCTGAGGTTTATATCCTTTCTAAAGAAGAAGGTGGACGTCACACTCCATTCCACAACAAGTACCGTCCTCAGTTCTATGTAAGAACTACTGACGTTACAGGTGAGATCTTCTTACCAGAAGGTGTAGAAATGGTAATGCCTGGTGATAACTTAACAATCACTGTTGAATTACTTCAGCCAATCGCTCTTAACGAGGGTCTTAGATTCGCGATCAGAGAAGGTGGTAGAACTGTAGGTGCAGGTCAGGTAACTGAAATCATCGACTAATCCACATCTAAAACATATAAAAAGCTTCCGTAAGGAACATTCTTTACGGAGCTTTTTTTAACTACGGGCATCGTCCAATGGTAGGATACCGGTCTCCAAAACCGTTGATCAGGGTTCGAATCCTTGTGCCCGTGCAAATATAAATTATGAGTTCATTTGTCGATTTTTTAAAAGGTTCTTATAACGAATTCAGACATAAAGTTGAATGGCCAAAATGGGCTGACCTTCAGTCTTCTACAATTGTAGTGACTATAGCGACAGTTATTCTGGCTTTATTTACCTTTGGAGTTGATGAATTGTTTTCAAAGGCAATCAGCAACATAATAGGAATGCTAATCAACTTGTTCAATTAATAATTAAGTATTTTCCATAATGAGCGAATTGAAATGGTATGTGCTGAAAGCAATCAGCGGACAGGAAAATAAAGTGAAAAACTATATTGAGACAGAAATCAAACGTTTAGGTTTTGAACAGTACGTTACTCAAGTGGTTATTCCTATGGAAAAGGTAATTCAGATTAGAAATGGTAAAAAAGTTCCTAAAGAAAGACCTTACTATCCTGGCTACTTGATGATTGAAGCAGACCTGATGGGAGAGATTCCTCACGTTATTAAAAATATTCCTGGAGTTATCTCTTTCTTAAGTTTAACAAAAGGAGGTGATCCTGTTCCAATGAGAAAATCAGAGGTTAACAGAATGCTTGGAAGAATGGATGAACTTTCAGAATTCGCAAGCGATGTTGAAATTCCTTATGTAGTAGGTGAAAACGTTAAAGTGATCGACGGACCTTTCAACGGATTCAATGGTACAGTTGAGAAGATTCTTGAAGACAAAAAGAAAATTGAGGTTTCTGTATTGATCTTCGGTAGAAAAACTCCAATGGAACTGAGCTACATGCAAGTAGAAAAAGTATAATACATTACTTATAAAATATAAAAAGACCGTTTTTAAAACGGTCTTTTTCATTTGTATCTTTTTATATTTTTCAATGACTTCTTTTGAAATAATTAATTCTGTACTCCTATTAATTCATAATGAAATTTTGAATTTTACTTTTACACTTTTTCCCTGTTGTTAGAGTTTTTTTAATTTAATGATATTATTTTATTGATCCTCAAAATATCATAACTCTGTTGATTGCCTCTATAGTGTACTTTGCTTTAATTGAAATATCACCGTTTTGTGATGAAATTTTCATTTTAAGCATTAAGCTTTTTTTAATTGTTTGATTCACTTTCAGATGGCATAGTTCTTGCAAACAAGCTGTTAACTAATTATTAAAATTTTATATCTTTTTATTTCAGACAATACAGAGGTATGGATATTTTATGTTTAAAATAAATGTCAAATTCGGATCAGCTATCCATAAACACAAGCTTTATATAAACACATAACCCAATGACAAAAATTATCTCGATGATCACTCTGGTAGGTGCATCTGTGTTCATAAACGCACAGGTTGGTATTAATACTACAACGCCGGAAAAAGAACTTACCGTGAACGGTACAATGAAGACATCAGGAATAGTTTTCAAGCAGCCCCTTGAAAAACTGACTGCAGACGAGAATTACACTTTCATTATTAAGTCTCCGTCTCCGGAAAACAAAATTACAGCGTACAATGATTCTTTTGTACCTAATTCACCGGCACCTATCAACCTTATTCAATTCAAGATTACCTGTGATCCTACAGACAAGGATTGGGTAAATCAATTTGACACAAAGATCAATTCCAGCAAGTTTCTGGTCGTTATTTCTTCTTTCGGATTTACACAGCCTACAAGAACATATTCTGCTGATTGGCTTACTCCGGTACCTCAGATTTTTGCTTATTCTTCGGGAGGAACATGGAAGCTTAAGGCAGATTACGAGGGATTCGCTCCTGATAATTCTTTCCCTACAGGAGTCTGGACACTGAACTTATTGGTATTTGACAGATCATATGCCAAAGATTTTAATTCAACACAAAACCTTAGCGGTTCAACTACTGGTGCTGCTGCTGCTCCATTAATTCAATAAAACATAAACTCTATGAAAAAAAATATTGCGATACTCTTTACGGGTTTTGCTGCTTTAAGCATGAATGCCCAAGTAGGAATAAACACTAACACACCTAAAGGGACATTGGATGTTGAAGGTGAAACATTAGTGGAATCCTATTTAATAGATACTGAAAATACAAAGGCAGGAGGAAACTATCTTCTTCTTACCCGATCAAAAGATACTTCACCGGTAGGTAAGGTGAAGCTGTTGGATATATCGCTCCGTAATGTAGCACCTGTAAATATGTATAATGTTATACTAAAAAATGTGAGACAGGATGAAGTGGTGAATCTTAATACAGGATTAGATGCCAGTAAATATGTTGTGGCTATTACAGGTGCTGTTTTTACAGGAGCGGTTTCGGCAGCCAATACCACTACCACTCCCAAATCTTATGGTTCCTACGCAACTGAAATTACACAGGTAACCAGTGGAGGTAAAAAATACCATGCTATTAATTTGGCTTTTAAAGGGGCCGGAACTGTTTCTTCTCAAAATGGAACCTGGACACTTACCTTAAATGTCTTTGAAAAATCATTAGTTAAAGACTGGGGAACTTTTAATGGTTCTGTTTCAGCATCTGCTTCACCGGTATATTCAGGAGTATCAACCAATACGCCTTTAGGGCTTCAATAAAAAACTATGAAAAGAAAAATTTATATCACATTAATCATGTGCTTTGGGATATTTTTGAATGCCCAGAAAGGAAAAGTAGGGGTGAACACAGCCAATCCTACAGAAACACTTGATGTAAATGGAAAAACCTATACGAATTCTCTGTATTTAAGAAATCCTGGAGAACCTACGATGACAGGAGGCAGCTTTTTGGCAACCTCACAGAATGCTTTGCAGCTGTATGATCCTGCTCTCGAAAGCAGCGGACTGTTTAATTATCTTAAGCTTACCCTTACCGGAGTACCCGGAACCGGAATTGCAGATTATGATACCAAAATTGATGCAACCAATTTTCTGGTTATACTTCACAACTATTCATTCAAGCTGAATGACGGAACTACCAACGTAATGCTTGATTATGGTGATAACGGAGTGAACGACAACAAGCAGGGATCGCCGGAAGTAATTGCCTTCAAGAGTAATGGGACTTGGCACGTCAAAGCAAGATTTGTAGACAGCAGAATTATTGCTACCAATTCTACTACCCCATCAAGAACATACAACAACTTTACCGTTGATCTTTATCTGATGGCCTACAGAAGATTGATTGAAAAACAAAATATAAACGATATCAATGATGATCTTGGAGGAAATGACGGTTCTACAAAAACAATTAATAAACCTACAGGTTTCTAGTAAATCTTTTCTTTCAAAAATATTTAAAAGAGGCTGTCTCAAAAGTGTCATTCTGAACGAAATGAAATGTAGTGAAGAATCTCATGTGTTTGGTTATCAATGAGATTCTTCCTTCGTCAGAATGACAAAAGCCAGATTGTTTGACTTTTGAGACAGCCTCTTTTGTTTTTCTGGCATTATTTTTAATGATATAATAATAGGGCATTATTTGTTTTTTTTCTAAAACTTTTAAAAATCAGTAATTTCCGTTTGCTAATTCAAAAATATTTTATACTTTTGCAGTCCAAAAAGTAGGTTTATTGTTATGTGAGTGCATAACCTACTGAATAATAAATGCTTCCAAACTCATTAATTATTCAAATTTAAAAAACAAACAATGGCTAAGAAAGTCTTTAAAATGGTAAAGCTTCAGGTGAAAGGGGGCGCAGCTAACCCTTCTCCACCAGTAGGTCCAGCATTGGGTTCTGCAGGTGTGAACATCATGGAGTTTTGTAAGCAATTTAACGGAAGAACCCAAGATAAGCCAGGGCAAGTTTTACCTGTAGTAATTACAGTATACGAAGACAAATCTTTTGAATTCGTTATTAAAACTCCACCTGCAGCAATCCAGTTAATGGATGCAGCTAAGATCAAGGGAGGTTCTGGTGAACCAAACAGAAACAAAGTAGGTTCTGTAACTTGGGAACAAGTAAAGAAAATCGCTGAAGATAAAATGGCGGATCTTAACTGTTTTACAATGGACTCTGCTCTTTCTATGGTTGCAGGTACTGCCAGATCTATGGGATTAAGAGTAACAGGAACTAAACCAACTAACGCTTAAAACTTAAAGAAATGGCAAAATTAACTAAAAAGCAAAAGGAAGCTTTAAGCAAAGTAGAAAAAGGAAGAATCTATAACCTTGAAGAAGGTTCAGCTCTTGTAAAAGAAGTGAACACTACAAAGTTTGATGCTTCTGTAGATATCGCTGTAAGATTAGGTGTAGACCCTAGAAAAGCAAACCAAATGGTAAGAGGTGTTGTATCTCTTCCTCACGGTACTGGTAAAGATGTTAAAGTATTAGCTCTTGTAACTCCAGATAAAGAAGCAGAAGCTAAAACCGCTGGTGCTGACTATGTAGGTCTTGACGAATATTTACAAAAAATCAAAGAAGGTTGGACAGATGTTGACGTTATCGTTACTATGCCAGCTGTAATGGGTAAATTAGGTCCGTTAGGTAGAGTATTAGGTCCAAGAGGTTTAATGCCAAACCCTAAATCAGGAACTGTAACAATGGAAATTGGTAAAGCAGTAACTGAAGTAAAAGCAGGTAAAATTGATTTCAAAGTAGACAAGTATGGTATTATCCATGCAGGTATTGGTAAAGTATCTTTCGATGCTGCTAAGATCAAAGAAAATGCTCAGGAATTAATCCAGACATTGATCAAAATGAAACCAACTGCTGCTAAAGGAACTTATGTGAAGAGCATCTATTTGTCTTCTACAATGAGCCCTGGTATTGCAATTGATACTAAATCTGTTAACTAATAATAATCCTTAAGACAATGACAAAAGACCAAAAAGTTGTAGCAATACAAGAGATCAAAGATTTGCTTCAGGATGCAAAAGTAGTATACGTAGCAGATTTAGAAGGTTTGAACGCTGGTAAATCTTCAGATTTCAGAAGACAGGCTTTCAAGCAAAATATCAAAGTAAAAGTTGTAAAAAACACACTTTTACAAAAAGCAATGGAACAAATTGAAGGAGTAGATTACTCTGAAATGTTCCCATCTTTCAAAGGAAACTCAGCATTAATGATTGCTGAAACAGCAAATGCTCCTGCGAAATTGATCCAAGGATTCAGAAAGAAAGAAGAAAAGCCAGCTTTAAAGTCTGCTTTTGTTCAAGAAACTTTCTATGTTGGTGACAACAACCTGGACATGTTGGCTAACATCAAGTCTAGAGAAGAAATGATCGGTGAAATCATCGGATTACTTCAGTCTCCAATCCAGAGAGTTGTTTCTGCTCTTCAAAACAAACCTGAAACTGTAGAAGCTAAAGCTGAAGAAGCTGCTCCTGCGGTAGAAGAAACTCCTGCTGCTGAAGCTCCAGAAGCTTCTGCAGAAAGCACTGAAGAAACAAGTGCTGAATAATTACACTCAAAAAATTAAATAAATAATCAACAAAAACATTACAACAATGTCAGATTTAAAAAATTTAGCTGAAACGCTAGTAAACCTAACTGTAAAAGACGTAAACGAATTAGCTGCTATCCTTAAGGATGAGTACGGAATTGAGCCAGCTGCTGCTGCTGTAGTTGTTGCTGCAGGTGGTGCAGGTGATGCTGCTGAAGAAAAGACTGAATTCGATGTAATTCTTAAGTCTGCGGGTGCTTCTAAATTAGCTATCGTTAAATTAGTAAAAGATTTAACTGGTGCTGGTCTTAAAGAAGCTAAAGATATCGTAGACGGAGCTCCTGCTGCAATTAAGCAAGGTGTTTCTAAAGACGAAGCTGAAGCTCTTAAGAAGCAATTAGAAGAAGCTGGTGCTGAAGTAGAATTGAAATAATTTCAATTGTATTATAAATATAGGAGCCCGGGCAATAGCCCGGGCTTTTTTTATGTAATCCCTTGTAAATCTGTCTTTTATTTTGTAACAGTATTTTAATATTATTATTTTCAATTCTGATATATTTTTTTATGATTAACTATTTATTTCAAATTAACATAATATTTTGATTGTGTCGTATTGTTTGTTTATTTTGTGTAATTTTTCACTAATAAATTGTTCTTTTTATTGAGAAAATATTATATTTGTGTCTGAAAAAACACAACATATTGGATAAAAATTATTTTCTTTCTTACGGCTATAAGATTAAATTCTTGTTACTTCCGGTAGCTGCAGGAACTCCAAACACTAAATTGATATCTGTAATGAGAGCAAAACCTGTGTTGTCATATTCTGCAGATATTAAAAATTATCCGCAGGTTGTTTTAGCTGATGTTTTCGTTTATATGTGTTCTGAAGCAAAAAATATTTGGCATGCCATTAACAGGCTTTTTGCTCATAAAAAAGGAACTCATACATTCTATGACAAAAATTTCCTATATAATCTCTTTTCCTTTAATAAGATAAAACTCGGTGCTATATCGAATAAATTGATTTATTCGTGCCAAAAACATATGGAGAATATTTGTATGACGTTTAGAGAAGTTAAAAAATTACTATAGTAATTCCTTTAAACTGGTTATAAGGGGTATCTATTACGCACAGGTAGGCATCAATATAATGGAACCTCAGGCAAGCTTTGATATTATTGGATGGGTTTCTAATACAAGCAGACTTGACGGTAAGATAGTCTCAATGCTTGCAGGAGTACAATTAAAAAGCTAAAAACCACACTGCTTGCCAAATCGGAGCATTAGTGCATGCTACAGCCGCTGAAACTGCACTTGCAGGACAAACCATGACGTTGTATTATTATTTTGATGATACCGGGGAAAACTTAAGTGAAGGTATTAGAACAAATGGGAATGCGTGCATAATAGCAACTACGGTAGCTTTAGGAATATACATTGGAACTGGAAATTATTTGAGAATACATGACGGTCATAACTTAGTTTGGCTACTCATAAAAATGGAGTTCTCAACATAAGGACAGGAAGTTAAGAGGGATGGATTTAAAGCTCATATGGACATTGATACTTCTTCATTTCCAAAAGGAGTAAGTATGATTAAGATAGAAATCAAATCGACGATATAATCTTATAAGATTATTGTAAAATAATCATAAGATTAGCTTGTGTTGCGGAGGGGTTGCTCAAATTTGGGCAGCCTCTCTTATTTTAAGAGCCTCAAAATGAGATGATTTATTTGTTATTGTGGATAACTTTTTGTATATTTGCCCCTCTTTTGGCGCGAAAAATTGTTTGTAAATTTATAAAATACTGAAAATCAACTCTTTCATTGTGTAAAACATGGAAGGGATTTTGTGTATATAAATACTGCGGTAATACTGCCTCAAAAGTAATAAAAATATTTTGCATTACGCTGTGAAAAGATATACCAGTGTTGCAGTTAGAAAGAACCAAGTACAAAGTTTAAAAGAACCTGAGGTCCTTTGTGAGCGCCAAAAACACTTTTACCTTTTACTTTTATCTTGTTTCTTGTTCTTTTCTGATATTTTTTAATGAATCAAAATATTTTTTAACCCTTTCTTAAAAGTTTTATGAGTAAAACAAAATCAACAACTCAAGGAAATCCGAGAATTAATTTCTCATCAGCGAAAGGAAAAATCATCACTCCTGACTTTTTGGATATCCAAATTGAGTCTTTCAGAGAATTTTTCCAGCTTGATACACTTCCTGAAGCCAGAAAGACAGAAGCTCTTTACAAGACTTTCCAAGAGAATTTCCCGATTACGGATTCAAGAAACCAATTCGTATTAGAATTCTTAGACTATCTGGTAGATTCTCCACGTTATTCAATCGATGAGTGTGTGGAAAGAGGACTTACCTATTCAGTTCCTCTAAAAGCAAGACTTAAACTGTATTGTACTGACCCGGAACACGAAGATTTCCAAACAGTGGTTCAGGACGTATACTTAGGTCCGGTTCCTTATATGACGCCAAGTGGTTCTTTTATCATCAATGGTGCTGAAAGAGTTATCGTTACGCAGCTTCACCGTTCACCTGGTGTATTCTTCGGACAAACTTACCACGCCAACGGAACCAAACTTTACTATTCAAGAATTATTCCTTTCAAAGGATCTTGGATGGAATTTACAACAGATATCAACAGCGTAATGTACGCGTATATCGACCGTAAGAAAAAATTACCATTAACAACTCTATTAAGAGCGATTGGTTATGAATCTGACAAGGATATCCTTCAGATCTTCGACCTTGCTGAAGAAGTGAAAGTTTCTAAAGCTGCCCTTAAAAAAGTGGAAGGGAGAACATTGGCTGCGAGAGTATTGAACACCTGGTTCGAAGACTTCGTAGACGAAGATACAGGTGAAGTAGTTTCTATCGAAAGAAATGAGATCATCCTGGACAGAGAAACTATTCTTGAAAAAGAACATTTAGATCTTATTCTTGATGCTGGTGTGAAATCAATCCTGATTCACAAAGAAAACAGCAACGAATTCTCGATCATCCAGAATACATTACAAAAAGACCCTACTAACTCTGAAAAAGAAGCTGTAGAGTATATTTATCGTCAGTTAAGAAATGCAGATCCGCCAGATGAGGAAACAGCAAGAGGAATCATTGAAAAATTATTCTTCTCTGAGCAAAGATATTCATTAGGTGAAGTAGGGCGTTACAGATTGAACAAAAAGTTAGGTCTTAATATTCCAACTACCACTGAGGTTCTTACCAAAGAAGATATCATTGCTATCGTAAGACACCTAATCGAGCTTGTCAACTCTAAAGCTGAAGTGGATGATATTGACCACTTATCAAACAGAAGAATTAAAACTGTTGGTGAGCAATTAGCAGGACAGTTCGGAGTAGGTCTTTCAAGAATTGCAAGAACAATCAAGGAAAGAATGAACGTTAGAGATAACGAAATCTTTACTCCACTTGACCTTGTAAATGCTAAGACATTAACATCTGTAATCAACTCATTCTTTGGTACCAACCAGCTTTCTCAGTTCATGGACCAAACCAACCCTCTATCAGAAATTACTCACAAGAGAAGATTATCTGCACTAGGGCCTGGTGGTTTATCAAGAGAAAGAGCAGGTTTCGAGGTTCGAGACGTTCACCATACTCACTACGGAAGAATTTGCCCGATTGAAACTCCGGAAGGACCAAACATCGGTTTGATTTCATCCCTTGGTATTTATGCTAAAATCAACAGACTAGGTTTCATCGAAACTCCATATAGAAAAGTAGAAGAAGGTAAGATTAATCTTAATGCTGATCCTATTTACCTTAATGCAGAAGATGAAGAAGACAAAGTAATTGCTCAGGCAAACGTTGAATTGAGCGATAACGGTGATTTCTTGACAGACAGAATTATTGCAAGATTAGATGGTGACTACCCTGTAGTAGAGCCATCTCAGGTTAACCTTATTGATGTTGCACCAAACCAGATCTCTGGTATTTCTGCATCATTAATTCCGTTCCTTGAGCATGATGATGCGAACCGTGCATTGATGGGATCGAACATGATGCGTCAGGCCGTTCCTCTATTGAAGCCACAGGCTCCAATCGTGGGTACAGGGCTTGAGCAACAAGTTGCAAGAGATTCAAGAATCTTAATTAACGCTGAAGGTACAGGTACAGTACAGTACGTAGATGCTGACAGAATCGTTATTAAATATGAAAGAAGCGAAGACGAAGATTTAGTACAATTCGAGCCTGCTACTAAAACATACAACCTTACTAAGTTCAGAAAAACAAACCAGAGTACAACCATTACCCTAAGACCAAACGTAAGAGTAGGTGATGTAGTGGAAAAGGGACAGGTACTTTGCGACGGTTATGCTACTGAAAAAGGAGAATTGGCTCTTGGTAGAAACTTAGTGGTAGCGTTCATGCCTTGGAAAGGGTACAACTTCGAGGATGCAATCGTAATCAACGAAAAAGTAGTACGTGAAGACTGGTTTACTTCAATTCACGTGGATGAATATTCTCTTGAAGTTCGTGATACTAAATTAGGTATGGAAGAGCTTACAGCAGATATTCCAAACGTATCTGAAGAAGCTACTAAAGATCTTGACGAGAACGGTATGATCAGAATCGGTGCTGAAGTGAAGCCTGGAGATATCATGATTGGTAAAATTACTCCAAAAGGTGAATCTGACCCGACGCCTGAAGAAAAACTTCTTAGAGCAATCTTCGGTGATAAAGCTGGTGATGTGAAGGATGCTTCACTGAAAGCTGACTCTTCATTAAGAGGTGTTGTTATCAACAAGAAACTGTTTTCAAGAAACATTAAAGACAAAAAGAAAAGAACTGAAGAAAAACTTAAACTTGAGGAAATTGAAAACACTTACAAGGCTAAGTTTGACGAGTTGAGAAATACGTTAATTGAAAAATTAAATACACTGGTAAGCGGTAAAACTTCTCAAGGGGTACAAAATGACCTGGACGAGGAAATCATCGGTAAAGGTGTGAAATTTACTCACAAGTTATTAACTTCAGTTGAAGATTATGTAAACGTTAGCGGTTCAGACTGGACAGTAGACGCTGACAAGAATGAATTGATCAAACAATTGATTCACAATTACAAAATCAAATATAACGACATCCAGGGAGTTAAAAACCGTGAGAAATTCGCAATTTCAATCGGAGATGAGCTTCCGGCAGGGATCATGAAGCTGGCTAAAGTTTATATCGCTAAGAAACGTAAACTGAATGTAGGGGATAAAATGGCAGGACGTCACGGTAACAAAGGTATTGTTTCAAGAATCGTTCGTGAAGAAGATATGCCATTCCTTGAAGACGGAACACCAGTAGATATCGTATTGAATCCACTAGGGGTACCTTCCCGTATGAACATTGGTCAGATCTATGAAACAGTTCTTGGATGGGCAGGTCAGAAACTGGGTATGAAGTTCGCTACGCCAATCTTTGACGGAGCAACTCTTGATCAGATTACTGAATACACTGAGAAAGCAGGTCTTCCTAAATTCGGTCACACTCACCTTTATGATGGGGGTACCGGAGAAAGATTTACTCAGGCTGCAACAGTAGGTATCATTTACATGTTGAAACTAGGACACATGGTAGATGATAAGATGCACGCACGTTCTATTGGTCCTTATTCATTGATTACTCAGCAGCCGTTAGGAGGTAAAGCTCAGTTCGGAGGTCAGAGATTCGGAGAGATGGAGGTTTGGGCGCTTGAAGCATTCGGTGCATCTAACATCCTGAGAGAGATCTTAACTGTGAAGTCGGATGACGTGATTGGTAGAGCAAAAACTTATGAAGCAATTGCAAAAGGTGAATCTATGCCTGAACCAGGTATTCCGGAATCATTCAACGTATTACTTCACGAGTTACAAGGTCTTGGATTAGACGTAAGATTGGAGGAGTAAGATATCAGATGTCAGACACAAGATGTCAGACTATGACACTCTAAGAATTTTATAATCCTTGAATTTGGAATGATGATTTCTTCTGAAATCTGAAATCTGAAATCTAAAATCTAAAAAAAATTATGTCAAATAAAAATAAATCAAGTAGATTTAATAAAATAACCATCGGTTTAG
The DNA here is from genome assembly GCF_900156015.1 of Chryseobacterium sp. RU33C. Lineage (NCBI taxonomy): Bacteria > Pseudomonadati > Bacteroidota > Flavobacteriia > Flavobacteriales > Weeksellaceae > Chryseobacterium > Chryseobacterium sp. RU33C. The sequence goes on from NZ_FTMT01000003.1 coordinate 222,505, forward strand.
CTTCACCGGAGTCTATTTTACAAGACTCAAGAGGGGAGGTTTTAAAGCCGGAAACTATTAACTACAGAACTCACAAGCCTGAAAGAGACGGGCTATTCTGTGAGAAAATCTTTGGTCCTGTAAAGGATTACGAATGTGCTTGTGGTAAATACAAGAGAATTCGTTACAAAGGAATCGTTTGTGACCGTTGTGGAGTAGAAGTTACTGAGAAAAAAGTAAGAAGAGAGAGAATCGGGCACATCAACCTTGTAGTTCCAATTGCACACATCTGGTATTTCCGTTCATTACCAAACAAAATCGGATACCTTTTAGGAATTCCTTCTAAGAAATTAGATATGATCATCTACTACGAAAGATATGTAGTGATTCAGCAGGGTATTGCTAAAAAATTAGACGGTTCTGATTTTGAAAGCATGGAATTCCTTACAGAAGAAGAGTACCTTGACATCATGGAAACTCTTCCTGTAGAAAACCAGTATCTTGATGATTCTGATCCCAACAAATTCATCGCCAGAATGGGTGCTGAAGCTGTAGAAGATCTGTTAAAAAGAATCGATCTTGATGCATTGTCTTTCGACTTGAGACACAAAGCTCACAACGAAGGTTCAAAACAAAGAAGAACTGAAGCTCTTAAGAGATTGAACGTTGTAGAAGCATTAAGAGGTGCTAATACAAGAATGATCAACAGACCAGAGTGGATGATCATGCGTGTACTTCCTGTTATCCCGCCAGAACTAAGACCATTGGTTCCATTGGATGGAGGACGTTTCGCTACTTCTGACCTGAATGACCTTTATAGAAGAGTTATCATCAGAAATAACCGTTTGAAGAGATTATTGGAGATCAAAGCTCCTGAAGTAATCTTGAGAAACGAGAAGCGTATGCTTCAGGAATCAGTAGATTCATTATTCGATAACACAAGAAAATCTTCTGCAGTAAAATCTGAATCAAACAGACCATTGAAATCACTTTCTGATTCATTGAAAGGTAAGCAAGGTCGTTTCCGTCAGAACCTACTAGGAAAAAGGGTTGACTACTCTGCGCGTTCGGTAATTGTTGTAGGTCCAAACTTACAGCTTCACGAATGTGGTATTCCTAAGGATATGGCAGCTGAATTGTACAAACCGTTCATCATTAGAAAACTAATTGAAAGAGGTATTGTAAAAACAGTAAAATCTGCAAAGAGAATTATCGACAGAAAAGAACCGGTAGTATATGATATCCTTGAAAACGTGATGAAAGGTCACCCTGTTCTATTGAACAGAGCACCTACGCTTCACAGACTGGGTATTCAGGCTTTCCAACCTAAGATGATCGAAGGTAAGGCAATCCAGCTACACCCGTTAGTAACTACGGCCTTCAACGCCGATTTCGATGGTGACCAGATGGCAGTACACTTGCCGTTAGGACCAGAAGCAATCCTTGAGGCTCAGTTATTGATGTTAGGTTCTCAAAACATCTTGAACCCTGCAAACGGTTCTCCAATTACAGTACCATCTCAGGACATGGTTCTTGGTCTTTATTTCATGACTAAAGAATTGAGCTCTACAGAAGATATGAAAGTGAAAGGAGAAGGTCTTGCATTCTATTCTCCTGAAGAAGCAGAAATTGCTTACGCTGAAGGCAGAGTATCTTTAAATGCTAAAGTAAGATGTAGACTACCTATCAAAGAAGATGGAGAAATCGTAACAAGATTAATCGAAACTTCTGTAGGTAGAATCCTGTTCAACCAGATTGTACCTAAGCAGGTAGGATATATCAATGAACTTCTTACAAAGAAATCATTAAGAAATGTTATCGGTAAGATCCTTGCTGATACAGATTTCCCTACCACTGTGAAGTTCCTTGATGCAATGAAAGACCTGGGGTATTCAAATGCATTCAAAGGAGGTCTTTCTTTCTCACTAGGGGATATTGTAGTTCCTGTTGAGAAAAAGCAGATGATTGCACAGTCAATCGAAACTGTAGACGAAATTAGAGCCAACTATAACATGGGTCTGATTACCGATACAGAACGTTATAACCAGGTAATCGACGTTTGGACAAACACCAACGCCGGATTAACTGAAATGATCATGAGCAGAATGAAAACTGACCAAGGTGGTTTCAACTCTGTATACATGATGCTTGACTCTGGAGCGAGGGGTTCTAAGGAACAGATCCGTCAGTTATCAGGGATGAGAGGTTTGATGGCAAAACCGCAGAAAGCCGGTTCTACCGGAGCGGAGATCATCGAAAACCCGATTCTTGCCAACTTTAAGGAAGGTCTTTCGATTCTAGAGTACTTTATCTCTACTCACGGTGCCCGTAAAGGTCTTGCGGATACCGCTCTTAAGACAGCCGATGCCGGTTACTTAACGAGAAGATTGGTAGACGTTGCACAGGACGTTATTGTTACAGAAGACGACTGTGGAACATTAAGAGGTACAGAAGTTACTGCACTTAAGAAAAATGACGAGATCGTTGAAAGAATCTCTGAAAGAATCTTAGGTAGAGTATCTCTTCATAATATTTATGATCCTGAAACTGACGAGCTTATTGCAAGTGCAGATCAGGTGATTATTGAATCTTTGGCGAAAAGAATCGAAGAAGCAGGATTAGAAGCTGTGGAGGTTCGTTCACCATTAACTTGTGAAGCTAAGAAAGGGATCTGTGCGAAATGTTACGGTAGAAACTTAGCAACAGGTAAAGTGATCCACATGGGTGAAGCGGTAGGTGTAATTGCAGCACAGTCAATTGGGGAACCGGGTACTCAGCTTACGTTGAGAACCTTCCACCAAGGGGGTACTGCAGGTAACGTATCAGAAAACCCATCTATCGTAGCAAGAAGAGATGGTATCGTAGAAATGGATGAAGTAAGAACAATTACTTCTGAAGATGAAAACGGTAATACAGCTGAGGTTGTAGTTTCCCGTTCAACAGAATTCAGATTAGTTGCTGATAATGAGTCCAGAACTCCATTAATGGTAGCTAACGTACCTTACGGATCCATATTATCTGTAAAACCAGGTGATAAAGTGAAGAAAGGAGATACCATCTGTAGATGGGATCCGTATAACGCGGTTATTATTGCTGAAACTTCAGGTAAGGTAGAATACGAGGATATCATCCAGGGTATTTCATTCCAGCTTGAAATTGACGAACAGACAGGATTTGAAGAGAAAGTAATCTCTGAATCAAGAAATAAGAAAGCCGTACCTACCTTGAAGGTGGTAGACTCTAAAGGAGTTGAGCAGAAAGCTTACAACTTACCGGTAGGAGCCCACTTAATGGTTAACGATGGTGAAAAAATTAAGGCTGGTAAAGTCTTAATCAAGATCCCAAGAAAATCTGCAAAAGCAGGGGATATCACCGGAGGTCTTCCGAGAGTTACCGAATTATTCGAAGCAAGAAACCCTTCAAACCCAGCGGTTGTTACTGAAATCGACGGGGTAGTTTCTTACGGAAAAATTAAGAGAGGTAACCGTGAACTTATTGTTGAGGCTAAAACTGGAGAAAGAAAAATTTACTTAGTAAAACTTTCTAACCAGATTCTTGTTCAGGAGAATGACTTCGTAAGAGCAGGTTCTCCACTTTCTGACGGTTCTATCACACCGGAAGATATCTTAAGAATTAAAGGTCCAACAGCCGTTCAGGAATACTTAGTAAACGAAATTCAGGAAGTTTACCGTCTACAGGGGGTAAAAATCGACGACAAGCACTTCGAAATTATCGTAAGACAGATGATGACGAAAGTATCTATCGTAGATGGAGGTGATACTCAATTCCTTGAAGGAGCTCTTGAACACAAGTTTGATTTCTTGGAAGAAAACAACAGAGTATTCGGTCTTAAAGTAGTAGTAGATGCTGGTGATTCTAAAGAATTCAAACCAGGTCAGATGATTACTGCAAGAGAATTAAGAGATGAAAACTCCAAGTTGAAGCGTGAAGATTTAGCATTGGTAGAAGTAAGAGAAGCTCTTCCAGCTACTGCAACTCCTGTACTGCAAGGTATTACAAGAGCTGCCCTTCAGACTAAGTCATTCATGTCTGCAGCATCGTTCCAGGAAACAACTAAAGTTCTTAACGAAGCAGCAGTTGCTGGTAAGATAGACGATCTTAACGGTCTTAAAGAAAATGTAATTGTAGGTCACAGAATCCCTGCAGGTACAGGTCTTAAAGAGTATCAAAACGTTATTGTTGGTTCTAAGAAAGAATTCGAAGACCTTAACTAAAATTAATGATTTGAAATTTGGGATTTGAAATTATTTTTATATTTTCACAATCTCAAATTTCGAATTTTAAAAACATAATTTATAACAATGGACAACAATCAAAATCCACAAGACGGAAACATCAACATCGAATTAAACGAAATGGTAGCTGCTGGTATCTATGCTAACCTAGCTTTAGTAAACCACTCTCCATCTGAATTTGTAGTAGACTTTATTCAGTTGATGCCAGGTGTTCAGCAGGCAAAAGTAAGATCAAGAGTAATTCTTGCTCCACTTCACGCTAAAAGAGTATTAAATGCTCTTCAACAGAACATCGCTAACTACGAGCAGCAGTTCGGAGAAATCAAAGAAGTTGAGCCTTTCGTATTAGGAGGAAACAACGTTCAAGCGTAAGATTTCTTTTACAATAAAATAAAGGATGCCCTGGTAAAAACCAGGGCATTTTTTTGCACTTTGAGGAATAATAGTGAGCACTTGTTAAATTGTTAATTATATTTAATAAGGTAAAAATGTGTAGTAAGAACATATCAATTTTATATATTTGTTTAAGAAAAAGCAGAAAACATAACATATGATTGATAACTCGTTCGCTATAAGTAAATTTGGCTTTTTAGGTGCCGAATTTTTATCTGAGCTTGAAAAACATGCTGTTGCTATTGATATAAAAGCAAAAACTGAAATCATAAGGGAAGGACAAAAAAATAAGTTTGTTCCTTTCCTGATAAAAGGATCTATCAAGGTATTTACCCTTAATGATGGAAGAGAGCTCATCTACTATTATATTAAACCTAAGGATAGCTGTCTCATGACCTTTTCATCTATTCTGACGGACTATATCAGCAGGGTATATGCCATTGCAGAAGAAGACTCGGAAGCAATTCTTATTCCCGTCTCTATTATGCATGAATGGCTTATCAGATTTCCGGAAATCAATAAACTCTTTTACCATGAATATGACCGAAGATTTTCAGAAGTGATGAATATGGTGAATGATGCTGTTTTCCATAAACTGGATAAAAGAGTCCTCAATTATATCAAACAGCAGATTTCATCCACAGGAAACAATCCTATTAAGATCACCCATCGTGAAATTGCCAGCAGTCTGGGAACTTCCAGAGAAGTTGTGAGCCGGGTTTTGAAAAAAATTGAAAGCGAAGGTGAAATTATTCAGACTAAAGAAGGAATAAAAGTTGCTGTAAATGAAAATGTTAGAATGATCTAATTTTAATTGTTTGGAAAGTTTATTTCTATTATTGATAAAAACAATTTGACTGGTGACTTTTATCACCTGTTTTTGAATTGAGAACTCAATAAGTTTGTCATATCATAATTTAATTCAAATTGTATATGACAAAAACTCTCTTATTTTTGTCAATGTTTTCATCAGGTCTTGTCTTTGCACAGGAAGATCTGCTGAAAGATATTGACACGGTGAAAACCAATACAGAAACCTCACAACCCGCCTTTAAAGCCCTTCAGATTGTAACAGGACAATCTACAAAACTGGCAGCTAAAAAAGAATGGTACATTATCGTAGCCCACAGATTTGGAGATATAAGCGCAGGATTTAAAGATTTTTTCGGTCTGGATCATGCTTCCACCAAATTAGGCGTTATCTATGGTATTTCAGACGCAGTATCTGTAAGCCTTTCCAGAGAAACGAATATGAAAACCTTTGAAGGAGCCGTGAAATACAGACTGGTAAGACAAAATGAAAACTTCCCGGTGGATATTGTGGGGTACAATGTAATGGGGGCCAATACTGAACTGGATAAAGATACTTATCCTCATCTGAAATTCAGTGACAGGCTTTCTTATCTAACACAGGCGCTGATCTCAAGAAGATTCAGTGATAAGCTCTCTGTACAGCTTACACCATCTTTCGTTCATAAAAACCTTTACGAACCTACCATTGAAAACAAGAATCAGTTTCTGGCAGGGTTGGGAGGACGCTACAAAATCTCAAAAAGAGTTTCTGTGAATGCAGAATACTTTGTGAATTTCGACGATCACAGTTTTTATAAAAACCCACTATCACTAGGGGTTGATATAGAAACAGGGGGACATGTGTTCCAGCTTTTACTAACGAACTCCCAGATCAACTCAGATATCGGATATCTTACCAATGCCACAGGAGCATGGGGAAAGGGACATATTTTCTTTGGGTTTAACCTTTACAGAGTCTTTTAAAATGAAAAAGCTAACATCCTTATTGATATTGTCGTCAGCAATCATACTGACGGCTTGTGACAGCAGAACGTATGAAGAGATTTCTGACAATACACCCATTACAACACCCGTAAAATATACTGCAGACGTAAAACCAATTGTGGATAACAATTGTATAAGCTGTCATTCCGCAGGAAGTTTTAAACCTTTGGCTACCTATGATCAGGTGAAAAATAATATAGAAGAAATTCTTGACCGTATCCAAAGACCTAACGGTGATCCAGGGAAAATGCCGCAGGGAGGGTCTCTGTCCGCAGCCCAAATCAATATTTTCATCAAATGGAAAGCTGACGGATTAAATGAAAATTAAAAAAATTGATATGAAAAAATTAGCATTATTAAGCGTATTACTCCTTTCTGCCGGATACGTTTCGGCACAAAAATATAGCTCCAAAACAGGGAAAGTAACTTTTGAAGCGTCAGTTCCTCTGTTTGATGATATTTTTGCTCAGGATGATAATAATATTGTCATTCTCAATGCAGACAATGGTGAGATGGCATCAGTCTCAAATGTCAAAAACTTTCATTTTAAAACAAAATTAATGGAAGAGCATTTCAATGAAAGCTATGCTGAATCTGCAAAATATCCAAAAACAACTTTTAAAGGGAAGATTGTCAACTTTGATAAAACAAAGCTTACCACAAGCCCTCAGAAATATACTGTGCAGGGAACGTTAAACTTTCATGGAGTAGACAAAGCCGTTACCTCTGCAGCCACTTTATATGCAAAAGACGGTAAAATCTATATGCAGGGAGGTTTTGTAGCAAAACCTGTGGATTATAAAGTGACTATTCCTAAAATGGTTACCAAAAAAGTGGCAGAAAATGTCAATATTGAGTACAACTACGTAATGGTAAAACAATGAGAAATATAATTTTAGTATTAGGACTCTTTCTGAGCTCATTCATATCTGCTCAGGAAAAAGCAAAATCAATATTTGATGTTGCCAGAAGCGGAACGGTTGCGGAAGTACAGGAACTGATGAAACAAAATCCGGATGTGATTAATCAGGTTAACGAAAACGGATTTTCACCGCTTATTTTAGCCTGTTACAGAGGAAATACAGACGTTGCAGATTTTCTGATTGAGAATGTGAAAGATGTCAATTACAAAAGCCGTGAAGGAACAGCGTTGGCAGGTTTAGCCATTAAATACAACAAAGATCTGGTAGAGCATCTGCTGAAGAAAAAAGCAGATCCCAATATTGCAGATGAAACAGGATATACACCTTTATTCTGGGCTGTAAAATCAGGAAATAAAGACCTGGTGGAACAGTTGCTGAAATATAAAGCAGATAAAACAAAGAAGGATTCAATGGGAATGACCCCTTTCGAATATGCATTACAAACTAACAACAGGGAAATTATAAATCTTTTAAAAAATTGATATGAAAAAAACTCTACTAGCGCTTAGCGTACTTCTTGCCAATTTTGCATTGGCGCAGTTTTCATCAGGAACGGTAACCCTACCCGCAACTTCCATGACGGTGAAATTAGATACAACTCCTTCAGGTGTAACAATGACAGTGACTGGTGACAGCAACTCTATGATGGGAATAGGTTTTGGAACTACAGGAATGGCAGTCGGTGCAGATGGTTTTATTTATAACGCTTCTGCCAACAGAGATTATTCTTTTAATGGAGTTCCCAATACACCTTCAGCTGATGCATCTCAGGACTGGACAGAAACTTCGAACACCGTATCGGGATCTACAAGAACTGTAGTAGCAACAAGATCACTTGCAGGTGGAGCAGGAGATTTTGCGATTGCCAACGCTGCCGGAACAATCAATATTTTCTATTCCCGTAAAAGTGGAGGAACTTCTTTAGGATATCATGATGCAGGAAGAGGATATGCAACATTAACGATGACGGCAGCCACCTTATCTACCCATGAAATTACAGCAGATAGCAAGAAGGTAAATCTATATCCTAATCCGGCAAAATCAACCGTTAATTTCAAAAACTCTGATAAAATAAAGTCTGTTGATATCTATGAAGCAACAGGAAGAAAAGTGAAATCAGTAAAACCTGAAGGCGAAAGTATCAGTGTTGAAGATCTGAGATCAGGAAGTTATTATCTTGAAATTCAGTTTAAAGATGGAAGTAAATCTTATGAAAAACTGATTAAAGAATAATTTTTCGCAGAGAACCCACCTTAATATTTTTTTTAACAGATACCTCTGATCTTTCAGGGGTATCATTTTTTTTCTTAAAGTCCCAATTTCAGGGAGTTTGCTTTAAAATTTATATATTTGTGTATATCCTGATTTTTAACAAAAAGAAATTTCCTGATCTTACAATTTTTATAACCAATGGAATTTAAAACTTTAGCTGATATCACAACAGATGAGCTTTTATTTGTGTTCAATCATTCATTTTCTGATTATGTTGTTCCTTTTCACTTAACAAAAGAAGTGCTTGTTGCAAAAATAGCTGCCGAAAAACTGGATATGAATATTTCTGCCGGAGCATTTGAAGAGGGCAAACTGGTAGCTTTTATTCTTCAGTCTGAAAAAATTGAAAATGGAGAAAAGATTATCTACAACGGAGGTACAGGAGTTGTTCCGGAAAGCAGAGGCAAAGGATTGGTGAGAAAAATGTATGATTTTATCATTCCTGTTTTAAAAGAAAGAAATGCCAATACATTGCTGCTTGAAGTTATTGAAGGAAACCAGCCTGCTATAAGGGCTTATGAAAATTTAGGTTTTAAGATTGTCAGAAGACTGCTTTGCTTTAACGGAAGTATTAAGCAGAATGGAAAAGAAAATACTGAAGTATCTATACGAGACTTAAAAGACTTCCAATGGAATGTATTATGTTCTTTCTGGGATATTGAACCTTCATGGCAGGGATCAGTTTTCGTATTGAAACCGATGCCGGAAAATTATGTGACTTTAGGGGCTTATAAAGATGAAAATCTGGTTGGATATATTGTTTATGGTCCTGCTTCTAGAAAAATATATCAGTTTGCTGTAGATAAGAATTACAGAAATCAAGGAATAGGCACAAAGTTGTTTAATGCAATTAGAGAAAAAAATAACGGACAGACTATAGCCCTGAATAATGTGGATGATTCCTCAGAAAATACAAGTAAGTTTCTTAGTGAAAGAGTAGGACTGAACAACTGGCTGTCACAGTTTGAGATGAAAAGGTCTATTTAACAGGTATTCATTTTGATTCAAAAAAATTAGGGGGTTTTAATATACTTTTAATCTCTTAAACTTTTCAGGGAGAAGGATAGGATGTAACTTTGCTGAAAATTTTAAATAATGAAGCGAGGAATCCATTTTTTACTGCTGTTCATTTCCTTTACGGCTTTTGCACAACAAGTCAATATTGACACTGCCCAGGTGGTTATACCAGGAAGACAAAACAGCACGGAAGCACAGTCGAAACCTTATGTGATTATGATTTCAACGGATGGTTTCCGTTATGACTATGCCCGGAAATATAATGCTGAGAATCTTTTAAAACTGTCTAACGGCGGGGTGAAGGCCGAAGCAATGATTCCAAGCTATCCAAGTATTACTTTCCCTAACCACTGGAGTCTAATTACCGGACTTTACCCTTCTCATCATGGTTTGATTGATAACTTTTTTTACGATTACGAGCGAAAAGAAGGCTATGCAATGAGTAACAAAAAAAATGCTGAGGACGGAAGCTGGTACGGAGGAACTCCGCTTTGGGGTCTTGCTGAAAAGCAGGGAATGGTATCAGCCTCTTTAATGTGGGTAGGATCTGCAAGTGATGCCGGAGGAATAAGACCCACTTATTATTATCCTTATCATGAAAAATTTACCCCTTCAGAAAAAGTAGAAAAAGTAGTCAACTGGCTGAAATTACCTGAAGATAAAAGACCACACTTTATTTCATTATATTTCCCGGAAGTAGATGGAAGCGGGCATCATTATGGTCCGGATACCAAAGAAACAGAAACAGCTGTTCATTTGATAGACCAGGCTGTTGGTGATCTTGTTCAGAAAGTAAATGATTTAGGATTAAAAAATGTCAACTATGTTTTTGTTTCTGATCACGGAATGATTAAAGTAGATGGAGGCACACCGTTGGAGATTCCGGCTGTTCTTTTTGATAAAAACAGATTTGATTTTTATAATTCCCAGACTTTGTTAAGAGTTTACGTTAAAAACCCGAATGAGATAAAAAAGGTTTACAAAGAACTGAAAGCTCATAAAACAGATGATTACGAAGTATATCTAGACAAAAAGCTTCCTAAATATCTGCACTTCGCTACAAGAGACGATCAATACAACAGAATAGGACAGATTCTTCTCATTCCGAATGCTCCGAAAATTTTTCTGGAAAAAGGTAAAAAATCATCGGTTGGAAAGCATGGCTATAATCCTAAAGTTGTTCCGGAAATGAAAGCTACTTTCTTTGCCTGGGGACCTGAATTTAAAAATAATCTGGTGATCAGTGAATTTGCCAACATTAATGTTTATCCTTTGGTTGCTGAGGTTTTAGGATTAAAAATTGATCAGCCTATCGATGGAAAACTGAAAGTTTTAAAGAAAACCCTGAAAGACAAGAAATAGTCTGAAGGTTTACCATATAATAATTAAAATAAGTTTCGGCGCACCAAAGGTGCGCCGAAACTCATTTTAATTCCAGTCTTGAACTTTTGTTTCAAGACCAAAGAAATTAAAACTTAGAAGAAAATTCCTTTGCAAAATCTTCTAACTTAACGCTTCCCGTAACAGGAGAACCATGATCAATAAAATCTTTCTGTACAACTCCTGTTCTTATTCCCCTACCCATTTCAACATACAGCTTAGCCATATCTTCAGGTAATCCTGCCTGAAGCATTCCGTTTAAAGAATCTTCATCAGAGAATTCTACCCATGGAAGTTCAGGTTTATTCACTGCAATTCCTAAAACCTTTGCAAAATCTGAAGCTTTTCTTACATCACTTACAATATATCTGATATTGTTGGCATTTCCGTCTTTTATCAGTTCTTCAGCAGCGGCTTTGGCAATATCAGTAGGGTGTACTACGGGTACTTCAATACTTGCAGGATAATTTCCTCCGATGATTCCTGCATTTTGAATCATCGGAATATCATTGAAGAAGTTATTATAAAAATATCCGGCTCTTAAAAAAGTAAAAGAAGTATTCTCTACCTCGTTGTATATTTTTTCAATATTGTGAAGACCTGCGATGGGTCCGTTTTCAACCGGGGATTCTGCTCCTACGCTGCTTAGCATTACAGCTCTTTTTATATTTGCATTTTTTAAAGCTGTAGCATAATTTTTTCCTGCATTGGTAGTATTTTCCACAATCTTATCCGGACTGATAGCAGGAGGTGTCATGACAAAAACAGCATCAGCTCCTTCAAAAGTTTGCGTTAAAAAATTAATATCGGTGATAGATCCTATAGCCGGTGTTGCTCCCAGAGATTCAATATCCTGTTTTCTTGCATTACTGCTGCTTACTACTGTAATATCATGCCCTTGGGCAATTAATTGTTGTGCTAATGGTTTAGCTACATTTCCTAATGATCCTGTGATTACAATTTTCATAATAAATATTTTTTTATTTCCGGGAACAAAGTTATATTTGTACTTACTTTTATACAAGTACTTACCCTAAAGTATGTAGATATGACAGCCATCAAAGAAAGCTCAACCATTCAGGAAAATAAGAAAACAGTGCAGGATTGTCCTGTAATGTACGTTATGGAAAGAATTGGCGGATTCTGGAAACCTATTATTCTGTTTAATCTTTCCACAGGAGAAAAAAGGTACAGCGAGTTGAAGAAAGCAATTCCTGCAGTAACAGAAAAAATGCTCATCCAGCATTTGAAGCAACTGGAATCAGATGGATTGATTATCAGAACAGCAAAGCCTGTTGTACCGCCTCATGTGACTTATAAACTGAGTGAAGCAGGTAATGAATTGGCTCCTGTGATTGATGCAATGGCAGCATGGGCTTTTCAGGATATGGAAAGGAATGATAATAAATATGCCAAAGGAAACAGATATATGCTGAATCAGGATCAAGATACTTTTAGTCAAAACCTGAAAAAATAAAAATAGGTTCTTCAATCCGAAGAACCTGTTTCTGTTAATATTCTATAGAAGAATTACAAAGACTGCATATCAATTACAAAACGATATTTTACATCACTTTTCAGCATTCTTTCATACGCGCTGTTGATATCCTGCATTTTAATCAGTTCAATATCAGAAACAATATTATGTTTTCCACAGAAATCTAACAATTCCTGTGTTTCTGCAATACCTCCGATTAAAGATCCTGCTACAGAACGGCGTTGGAAGATCATCGGTCTTGTGCTTACTTCGGTTTCCTGAAACTCACCTACGAATCCTACAAGAACCAAAGTTCCGTTCAAAGAAAGAGTTTGCATATAAGGGTTGATGTCATGCTCATAAGGTACAGTATCAATGATAAGATCAAATTTACCCTTTACAGCGTCCATCTGTGAATCATCCGTAGAGATCACTACATGATCTGCTCCAAGTTGTTTGGCATCATCAGTCTTTCCAGGAGTTCTTGAGAATAAAGTAACTTCAGCTCCCAGTCCTTTTGCCAGTTTAATAGCCATGTGGCCTAATCCACCTAATCCTACAACTGCCACTTTTGAACCCGGCCCGGCATTCCAGTGTCTTAATGGTGACCAAGTGGTAATTCCTGCACATAGAAGGGGCGCTACTGCTGCCAGATCTAAATTTTCAGGAACACTTAGTACAAAATGCTCATCAACGACTACTTTTTGAGAATATCCTCCGAAAGTGTGGCCTCCAAGGTGCTTATCTTTTCCGTTATAAGTTCCTGTAAATCCATTTTGACAATATTGCTCCAAATCGTGTTTGCAGCTGTTGCAATGTCCGCAAGAATCTACCATACATCCTACTGCTGCAAGATCTCCTGCTTTAAATTTGGAGACTTCGCTTCCTACCTTTGTAATTCTTCCTACAATTTCATGTCCCGGAACTACAGGATATAAAGATCCTCCCCAGTCGTTTCTTGCTGTATGAAGATCAGAGTGGCATACCCCGCAGTAGAGAATTTCAATTTCTACATCCTTTGCGGTTACTTCTCTTCTTTCAATATTCATTTCTTTCAGATCTGCTGTGGTAGACTCTGCACCATAAGCTTTTACTGTGATTGTACTCATTTTTTTATATTTAGTTTATTTAGGTTTTTAATGATTGTGTTTTTGATAATGGTTTCCAAAACATTACAAAAATCGATACTTTATTGTAAATCGTGCTTATACAGATTACCGAATTACTTACCAATTTTACAGACATCATTTCAGTTACAAATGAAAGTGGTAATTTTGAATAGCAATAAAAATATACTTCATGGAAAATCAGGAGGTTGAAATCTATAACACGGTCTCGGAATATAATAAAATGGCGAATCATGAAACCCTGCACCCGCTGGTGAGTATTATTGATTTTTCCAAATCTGATCCTATTTGCCAGTATAGAAGGAAATTTGGGTTTTATACCGTTTTCCTGAAAGATGTGATGTGTGGAGACATGCAATACGGGAAACACAGCTACGATTATCAGGAAGGGACTTTGGTTTTTATTGCTCCCGGACAGACGTATGGAATTTATAATAAAGACAGATCTGTTCAGCCTGCAGGTTTTGCTCTGATTTTTCATCCGGACTTAATAAAAGGAACTAACCTGGGGAAGAATATGAAAGACTATTCTTTTTTCTCTTATGATGTACATGAAGCATTACATCTCTCGGAAAAAGAAAGGGAAGTGGTGCTGGACTGCTTTAAAAATATTAAACTCGAGCTGGAACAGGCTATAGATAAACACAGCAAGTCTTTAATTGTTAATAATATTGAACTGTTTTTGAATTACTGTATGCGTTTTTATGACCGCCAGTTTATTACAAGAGATCATATTAACCAGGGAGTCATCGGAAAATTTGAAAATCTGGTAGATGATTATCTGAAGTCTGAAAATCCAAAAAATATAGGTTTTCCCATGGTCAATTATTTTGCAGAAAAGCTGAACCTGTCTGCCAATTATTTCGGAGATCTGATCAAAAAAGAACTGGGAATTTCTGCTCAGGAATTTATCCACAATAAGCTTATTGATATAGCCAAAGAACAGATTCTGGATCAGGGAAAGACAATCAGTGAAATTTCCTATGATTTAGGCTTTAAATATCCGCAGCATTTTACAAGACTGTTTAAAACCAAAGTAGGTGTTTCTCCAAGTGAGTATAAAGTACTGAACTAGTTTTTAAACACTAATAGCACTAATTTTTTCACAAATGGCACAATGATGGTTCGTGGATATTTGTGAGATCATGGGTGAGATTGGTGTTTAAATAATTAAAAGTTTTCACCGTTGTAAAGATGACACCAAATCTGGAGCTCCGAAAGATGTAGCTGGTCATCAAAATTTTAAAACCTCTTACCTTAATCAATATTCCAACTGAAGAGGCAAACATTGACATCCTTAAACGGGGTGGTTCATCATATTTCCAATATTTATATTTTTATTATATAAATTGTGTATGTTAAATCAATAAATAATACTTAATGTTTATCCATAATTGTATTTTTTAATGTATATTTAGTAATTAAACCAAAAAAAATAGTAATTATGAAAACAAACAAAGATTACAAAGTGAGAAAACTGAATCGACAGGAATTAAAGAGTTTAAAAGCCGGAGATATTAACAGAGGTAAGGTGTGCTGTACTTCCAACGAAGACGGTCAATGCTGTGAATGGGCTAAAGATATTTGGTACTGCCAGTATATCTATTGCTAAAATATACTTCTGATAAGAACAAGGCATAACTGATCGTCTGGCCAGGTATGCCTTTTGTTTTGCTGAAATTTAATCTTATTCAGGAATCCAGACGCTCACGTTTCCTGCCGGAGCAGGAAAATCTCCCCACCCGTTTTCATCAATGGTTACTTTTTCTTTGAATCTTTTCAACACATCTTTGAATTTTTTTCCTGCATACAATGTTCCCATTTCCATGGGCTTGTTGTAAGAATCTTTATTGCTCAGAACAACAGCACATCCGCTATGTTGATCATCTCCCATACGTACCCAGCCGAGGCAGTTCGCATCCTCAAAATAATCATGCTGGTCTCCATAGGCATGATCTTTCCTTGCTTTTAGTAACTCTTCAATACCGTCTACTTTGGGCATGAATATTTCCTGATCATTGCCTTCTCTGTCTTTATCCACATAATGAGCACCATAGAGATCAGGATAAAATATACATGGGTAGCCATCTTTTCTCAATAAAATAAGGGCATAAGCAATAGGTTTGAACCATGGCTCAACAGGGGCTTCAAGATCCTGTAAAGGCTGTGTATCATGATTGGCTACTAAACTGACAGAGTGTATAGGATCTGCCTGGGTAAGTGTTTCATCAAAAATTCGTCTGAGATCATAAGAAGCTCCTTCCCTGGAGGCTGTATGAAAATTATTCTGCAGGGAACTGTCAAAAAGACTCATGCATCCTTCCGTCACTTCAATATATTTTTGGAGAAGATGGAGATATCCGGGAGCCCAGTATTCTCCAACGGCGAAAATGTCTTTTCCGGAATTAGAACGGAGCAGCATAAGCCATTCTTTATAAAAATCAAAAGAAATATGTTTTAAAGCATCCAGTCTCACTCCATCAAAATCGGTCTCGTCAAAATACCATTTTGCCCAATTGTTGAGTTCTTCCCGTACAAAAGGATTCCGGTGCTCAATATCATTATACATCAGGTAATCATAATTTCCTTTTTCATCATCTATCATTTCCTCCCAGTCATTTCCGTATTCTGACTGTATTTTAAAGATATAGGAATCCATCCCTTCTGCATAATCCACACCGCTGAAACAGGTGAAATTCCATTCAAAATCAGAATATTTTTTTCCTCTTCCGGGAAAAGTGAATTTTGTATAAGATTCTATTTCGATGACATCGGAAATTATTTTTTCCCTGTTCTCTTCATCTACTTTTACGACTTTAAATTTTTCCAGTTCGTCACCACCGGCTTTATGCCCGAGAACAATATCTACAATGACTTGTATATTTTTTTTCTTTAAGGCTTTAATGGCTTTTGTATACTCGTTTTTCGTGCCGTATTTGGTAGGAAGCGTGCCTTTTTGATCAAACTCTCCCAGATCATAAAGATCGTAAGCATCATATCCGGTAGAATAACCGCCATTTGTTCCTTTATAGGCTGGAGGAAACCATACAGAAGTAATTCCAAGTTTTGCCAGGTATCCGGCCTGTTTTTCTGCTTCTTTCCACAATTTTCCGTCGCCTTCAGAATACCAATGGAAAAACTGAATCATGGTTGGGTTCATAAATTTGCTGATTTGGTTGATACAAGATAGCGAAAAAATATGACCTATTCATTTTCGAATTCTTCAAACGGGATTTTTAGTTGAACTAAAACCTGTTTTTTCTCTTCTGTATTCAATTGAGAGAGGGATAATCCGAGCAGACGTACTGCTTTATCAAAAGGACGAAGTTCCCAAAGTTTTTTTCCGGTATTATAATACTGCTCAGGAGACGAAAAATAATCTTCCCTGGTTATACTTCTTGTGAAAAGAGAGAAATCTTTATATTTTATCTTTAAAGTTAAAGTCCTTCCGAGAATATTATTCTTCTGTAATCTTTGGTGGATTTCCTCTGCAAGGCTTTCCAGCTTTTCATTGATCTGCTGTTCATCCAGAAGATCCTCAAAAAATGTTCTTTCCACAGCCACACTTTTCTGAATACGATGAGGCTTTACTTCAGAAGTATGAATCCCGCGCACCACATTGTAATAATGCTGGCCGGACTTTCCAAAAAGCCTTACCAGATCTTCAAGCGATCTTTTCTTTAGATCTTTTCCTTTATAAATTCCTAAACTAAACATTTTGTTGGCTGTTACCTTTCCAACACCATAAAATTTTTCCACAGGCAGTTCTTCCAGAAAATGCTCCATTTTATCAGGATGAATGGTTTTCTGGCCATTCGGTTTATTAATATCAGAAGCTACTTTAGCCAGAAACTTATTAACTGAAATACCTGCAGAAGCCGTCAGACCGGTCTGTTCAAAAATTTTCTGACGTATTTCTTTGGCGATGAGGTTAGCCGATTCCATTCCTTTTTTATTTTCAGTAACATCCAGATAAGCTTCATCGAGTGATAGGGGTTCTACCAGATCGGTATATTCATAGAAAATTTCCCGGATTTTTTTGGAAATTTCTTTATATCTGCTAAACCGGGGGGGAACAAAAATAAGCTGAGGACACTTTTCTTTGGCCGTCTTACTGGGCATTGCAGAACGTACACCGTATTTTCTGGCTTCATAACTTGCGGCTGCCACTACACCCCGGTGCTGCCCTCCTACGGCTATTGGTTTTCCTTTCAACTCAGGATTATCATGCTGCTCCACAGAAGCATAGAATGCATCCATATCCACATGAATAATTTTACGAAGAGGCAAAGAAAAATCCATATACAAAGATATGGATTCCTTTATTTACGGTAAATTTTTATAGAAGGGAAGTTTGAAGCTGGAGACTGGAAGGTAATGAGGATAATATGGAAATTGATGACCTGTTTATTGAAAATGAATTAAAAAAATAACGGATTATTTAACGCATTAAGATTACTTCCATATCCCATCTTCCAGCCTTTTATGGTTTTAATCTCATCAGAAGAATATGAGGTTCAAAACCTGCTTTTTCATAAGCTTTTATAGCGGATTCATTTTGAGCATATACCTCTAGTCTTACCTCATTGATTCCTCTTGATTTTGCCCAGGCAATGAGTTCATCGGTAATCACTTTATTGATTCCTTTTCCTCTGTACTCAGGCTTTACATACATAAAACCGAGATAGACATATTCTTTAAACCGGTAATAGTTCTTCTCTGCTTTTTTGATCAGGGCATAGCCTGATGCAATGATTTCATTATTCTCTTCGGCAACAATTAAGGTTGCTTCCGGAGATTGTATCAGAGATTTTAAATCATAATAATGAATCTCTCCATCAATCAATGTACTGTTGAAAGGTCTTTCTGCAGTAACAACTCCCTGTTCAAATTCTAAAAGAATTTCTAAATCCTGTTCTGTGGCTTGTCTTGTGATCATGGTGTTTAATAAAATTTTAAAAACTCATTGAAAGCAGATGAGTTCCAATGAGTTTTATGTTTTTCGAATTAAAAATAAATGGCAACTATTTTAAAAGTCTGTCTATGGTTTGCTGAATTTCAGGATCGTCAGGGGAGATTGCATAATATTTGGCAATAGAAGATTTCTGATCAATCACCATATATCTTGGGATCCAGTTAAGATCTACATAATTATTAAAATCGTTTTTCCAGCCCGTAGAAAACCAGTAATTTTCTTTGTGTTTCATATCAAATCTTTCCAGACTTTTTTCAAACCCTTCTTTTGAACGGTCTAATGATAGAAATACAAAATCAATATTTTTGTTGTGTTCTTCTAATTCCTTGGCTTTTGGAAGAGCATTTAAACAGTCTCGGCACCATCCTGCCCAAAAATCAATCACTAAAACTTTTCCTTTATGCTGATCCAGTATCTGCTGAATGGTAATGGCTTTTCCTTCTTCATCTTCCAGTTTCTGTTGTAAAGCTTCTTTTGAAAATCCTGTTTTAAGGACTGAAGGCGCTTTTTGTGAATAGCTTATTCCAAAAATACCTATCATAAATAATAATATCAACTTTCTCATCCCGTACAATTTCATTTGTACAAATCTAAACAATGAATTGCAATCTGAGATTGATTTATCTGGAATTAGGAAAAATTTATAATATTGATGGATTCTATGGGATGGGAGAGTGGGAGTGTGAAAACCACCCCGTCAAAAATTCAAAGAATTTTTGACACCCCTCCAGAGGATGGGAATGTTACGTCTTCAGTTGTAGTATTAGGTTATTTTTACCGATAGTTTTTAATCAAACCTTTGACAACAGCAATTACATTCGGCATTGCTTTGTTGGCTGCATTCAGAACTTCTTCGTGAGAAACGGCAAAAGCAACATCTGGCCCGCCAAGATCGGTGATGACAGAAATACAGAATACATCCATCCCCATATGTCGGGCAACGATGACTTCGGGAACAGTACTCATTCCTACCATATCACCACCAATGGCTTTAATCATTCCGTATTCGGCAGGAGTTTCAAAAGTTGGACCTTGTAATGCCACGTAAACTCCCTGATGGATTTTAATCTGGTGATCTGCAGCTGCCTGTTCCGCAATGGCAATCATTTTTTTGTTGTAAGGCTCGCTCATATCCACAAAACGTGGTCCAAGCTCATCTATATTTTTTCCGCGTAACGGATGCTCGGGCATCATATTGATATGATCTTTCAGAATAACAATATCTGCCACGCTATAGGCAGTGTTTACCCCGCCGCAGGCATTGGAAAGAATAAGATTTTGAATTCCCAGCAGATGAAAAACTCTTATCGGGAAAGTGACCGTCTCCATTGAATGTCCTTCGTAATAATGGAAACGTCCGCTCATCATCAGTACTTTTTTTCCTTCCAGAAGTCCATAAATCAGTTTTCCGGTGTGTCCGGCAACAGTAGTTTGTGGGAAATGGGGAATGTCTTTGTACTCTAAAACGTGGATGGGTTCTACTTCATTTTGTAACTTTCCAAGACCGGATCCTAAAACAACTGCAAAATCAGGAGTTTCCTGAATGATATTTTTAATAAAATCTGCGGTCTCTTTAATTTTTTCTAACATAATCTAAGATGATTTGGTTGAATTCTTCTTTCTTATCAATAAGTACATTGATAGGCCAGTAGTAAACAATATCTCTAAGATAGTCAAAAGTTTTCAGACGTACATAATCTTTCTCCGTGGTTAATATCAGTTTATATTCTCCGAGTTTTTTGTATTCAGCAATAATTTTTTTAATATCATCATCTGTGAAATTATGATGATCTCTGAACTTTAAATGTTTCACCCTTTTTGAAAATTTTGCCAGATGTTCCAGAAGCGGTTTAGGATTGGCAATTCCGGTAATGAGTAAAATATCATAATAATTCAGGTTGTTATCCGGAAGCATTTTATCTTTTCCGTATACATTTTCGTCATAGCCGATGGATGAAAAGAATACTTTTTGTCCGTAAGAAGGTCTTATTCTTGAGATATAATACCTTTTTGTTTCTTCTGTGAGTTCATCAGGACATTTGCTGACCATGATGATGTTTGCTCTTTTATAACCTGCTCTTGATTCTCTAAGATCTCCGGCAGGAAGAATATAATCCTTGAAAAAAGGATCATTAAAATCAGTCATCAGAATATTGAATCCGGCCTTAATGGCTCTGTGCTGCATAGCATCATCCAGTACAAGAACTTCAAGATCCATGTCATCAATCACTTTTTTGGCTCCGGGAACACGTTCTTCGGAAACGGCAATTACGAAACGGTTTTTAAAGCGTTCAAAAAGCTGCATTGCTTCATCACCTACCATTTTGTAGTTGCTTTCGTAATTCGTTACTTCATAGCCTTTGGTAAGCCTTCCGTAGCCACGTGAAAGCACTCCGGTTCTGTAATGTTTGGATAGGAGCTGAGCAAGATACATCACCATGGGTGACTTTCCGCTTCCGCCCACAGAAAGGTTTCCGACATTGATTATCGGTGTTTTGAATTTCGTCGACTTAAAAATTCCCAGATCATACATTGTGTTCCGGATACCCGTTACCAAATGATAACCAAGGGAAAAAGGATAAAGGTACCATCTTTTCATACGATTGCAAAAATAGGAATTTTCATAAGCATTGATGTAATATTCTCGAAGACTTTTCAACAAATATTTCGTTAAATTAAAGTATTTTTGTGGAGTTATTACAATACATTGAGATACTTTATTGAATTTTCTTACAACGGGAAGAATTATTTCGGCTACCAGATACAGCCGGATGCTATTTCTGTACAGGAAGAACTGGAAAAAGCGCTGTCTACAATTTTGCGCGAAGAGATTAAAACAACAGGAGCAGGAAGAACAGATACAGGAGTTCACGCCAAAAAAATATTTGCCCATTTTGATACCGGAAAAGAGTTGGATGATCAGCTTACACGCAGACTGAACAGTTTTCTTCCACCCGATATTTCCATTAAAAGGATTTTTCCGGTAAAAGATGATTTTCATGCCCGTTTTGATGCGACTTACAGAACCTACGAATATTATATCTCCTTGGAAAAAAATCCGTTCACTCAGGAATCTGCATGGCAGCACTGGAAAAGAGGGCTGGATATGGATGCGATGAATGAGGCCTGCAAAATTCTTTTTGAATATGAAGATTTCACCAGCTTTGCCAAATTAAAAACCGACAACAAAACCAATATCTGTAAAATATACAAAGCAGAGTGGGAACAGAATGGTTCAGAGCTGAAATTCACCGTTTCTGCCAATCGTTTCCTGAGAAATATGGTTCGTGCTATTGTCGGAACGATGGTGGAAATTGGAACAGGAAAACTGAAACCTGAAGATCTTCGTAAAGTAATTGAAGATAAAAACCGGAACGCTGCAGGAACTTCAGCACCAGGGCACGGGCTGTATCTTGTAGATGTGGGATATGAATTTTAAATAAAAACTAAAAACAAAATAATAATCATGTTATCAATTTTTATTCTTATCGGCGCTTACCGATATTATGCGCAATTAGCAGAAAGGTTTGGAAAAACAAAGTGGCAGTATGGTATTCTGGCCATCGGTATTTATCTGGGTACTCAGCTTTTATTAGGTTTCGGTTATGGTATGTATATGGGATTAACAGATCCTGAATCCGCAGAAAATGTTAATTATACAGGATTTTCCGCCGTGAATATCATTGGCTGGTTAATCTCTATTGTCGCTGTTTGGGGTGTTTATAAATTCCTTGAAAATAAATTTGTCAAAGAAAGATCTGTAAAACCAATCATCGAAATTGAAGAAATAGGAAAGATCTCGGATAAGTAAGATCTGAGTATTGGAAATTAAGATTATCCTTTAATAAAAAGAGTTTTACTATTAATAGAGGTTTGCAATTGATGAAAAATATATACTGGTCTGAATGGAAAAAAGTGTTTAATATATTCATATTGTAAATAGTAGGTATCTTATATTTTCTATTACGATTTGCAGAAGTTGTAAAGGCGGTCCGGTTATAATGTCTTATTTTTGCATAGAATTTTATTTTAATTCTTTCTTTCGATTCGTACAATGAAAAAACAAGATACCTGGGGAATTATAAAAAGGCTGTTCTTTATCGGAATGAAATTTCGTTCATGGTTCATCCTTACCCTTATCATTTCCATATTCCTTTCTATCGTTTCTACTTACAGGCCTTATCTTACCATGCAGGTGGTGGATAATGATATTACAAAGCTGCATGATAAGGCTTTGATGATGAAACATATCTATATCCTTGTTGGATTGGTCTTTGCTGAAACAGTTTTAAACTTTTTCCTGGTTTATTTTTCAAATTTCATTTCGCAGAATGTAATCAGGGATATCAGAGAGCGTTTATATGCCAAGCTGATTTATTTTAAGACCTCATTTTTTGATAAAACGCCTATCGGGCAGCTGGTAACGCGTGCTGTAGGAGATGTGGAGACCATTGCAACGGTATACACAGATGGTTTCCTGATGGTATTTGGGGATATTCTGAGAATTTTGTTTGTACTGATTATGATGTTCAGTACCAATGTTCACCTGAGTTATATTACGCTGGCCATTTTACCTTTAATGGTTGTGATTACAAGATTCTTCCAGAAAAGACTGAAAAAAGCTTTCGGGGATGAGAGAAACTGGACGGCCAATCAGAACTCTTTTGTTCAGGAAAGACTGGCAGGAATGTCGATCATTCAGGTCTTCAACAGACAGGAATCTGAGTTTAAGAAATTTGATGATATCAATATTACGCTGAAAGGAGCATTACTGAGAACGGTATTTATTTTCTCACTGTTCTTTCCTGTAGTGGAACTTATTTCTTCATTATTCATAGGGTTTATTCTTTTCTATGGAGGATATATTACCATCAGTGCAGGAGTTGTAATTGCATTTATCCAGTATATTTCAATGCTGATCCGTCCATTAAGACAGATTGCAGACCGCTTTAACAATATCCAGCGGGGAATTGTAGGAGCGGAAAGAGTACTGGGATTAATGGATGAAGAAAACTCAATGCCGAATAACGGCACCGTGAAGAAAGATCACTTTGACGGAAAAATTGAATTCCAAAAAGTACACTTTGCTTACGATGAAAAGCAGGAAGTGCTGAAAGGAATAGATTTTAAAGTAAACCCGGGAGAAACGGTAGCGATTGTAGGGGCAACTGGTGCCGGAAAATCTACCATCATCAGCCTGATTACAAGATTATATGATATCAACTCCGGAAATATTCTCATTGATGATGTGGATTTAAAGGATTATGAATTGTATAATCTGAGAAGCCATATCGGAGTGGTATTGCAGGATGTATTCCTTTTCCATGGAAGTATTTTTGAAAATCTTGCCTTCGGGGATGACAGTATAACACTGGATAAAATAAAAGCAGGTGCACGGGAAATTGAAGTAGACGAATTCATCCAGCAGCTTCCCGGCGGATATGATTATGTAGTAAGTGAAAGAGGTTCATCCATCTCTTTAGGACAAAGACAATTGCTGTCTTTCCTGAGAGCTTATCTGTCAGATCCGAAAATTTTAATTCTGGATGAAGCCACATCTTCTATTGACCACGAAAGTGAAAAACTGATTCAGAGAGCAACAGAGAAAATTACCAAAAACAGAACCTCCATTATTATTGCCCACAGACTTTCCACTATTGAAAAAGCAGATAAGATTATTGTGATGGAGCATGGTAAAATTGTGGAAGAAGGCAAGCACCTTGAACTTCTGGATAAGAACGGTTACTATGCCACTCTTTACAAAGCCCAGCTGCGAGTAGAAGTGGAAGAAGAAAAAGAATTATAATCAGGAAGAATAATCATTCCTTTGAAATGAGATAAACAAAAAAGAGAGCCAGTAATGATTCTCTTTTTTTATCTAAATAATACACTCGTTACTGCTTTTTAAAATTACAGAATATGAAATTCTGAATGGTCTCGAAAGGAGTCGTGTGATCTTCAGTAATACATTGTAATTTTTTAAAACTTTTTTCAAATTTTTCTGATAATGATTCCTCGTCATACTGTTGAATATCCAATCCACTGCATTTCGTTGGACCGTTTTTCGAAAAAGTTCCGACGATTATAAAATTGTTCACATTTTTTTCTGCAATACCAATATATCTGGAAACCTGTTCCGGGGTTGTGAGAAAATGAAAAGCAGCCCTGTCATGCCAGATATCATACTTTTCTGTAGGCTCGAAATCCGTAATATCAGTGACAATCCATTTTACTTTACCTGCAGAATCACCCAGTCTTTGCTGTGCTTTTTCCAGAGCTTTGGCAGAAATATCAAGTACGGTAATATTTTCGTAACCATCCTCAAGAAGAAAATCAACAAGGTTACTGTCTCCGCCGCCAATATCAATGATGCTGGCTTCTTTTCCCAATCCGGAAGATCTTATAAAATCAAGTGATCTCTGAGGCTTTTTCTGAGTCCAGCTTACCTGATCCGGACTTTTGGTTTCATATACATTTTCCCAATGATTTTTGTTGTCTGAAGATATCATGATTCTTTTAATTGATTATTGATCTCTTCAAATTTATTAATTAATTCGCCAAGTTTACCCTGCTGTTTCTTTATGGTTAGTGGTTTCAGATAAAGCCAATTGAAGCGAGTCCAGAAAAGTGTTACTGCATAAGTGAGAATACCTGATCCAAACCGTCATTCCTGAAGTATATTCATACATAAAAAACACATTCCCGGAAAATGATTAATCTAATATTCTTCCGTAGAATCTGCTGATGTCAAAATAAAATCCTCCCACTTTGTATTTGTCCTTTTCGAACTCCTGATAGTCGCATTTTCCTTTCAGACTTTGTGATTTTGTTTCCATTTGGAATCTGTTTAAAAGTACATATTCATCCGTTACGGAAATAACATGAAAACCTGTTTCACATGTAAGTCCGTCACCGGAGGTAAGGATAGCATTTAATAATCCGTGGAAATTTCCCGCAATTTTTTCAGCAGTGGCATCGTCTTTATTTAAATGATATAAATAAGCCAGATAATTCATAGCACGCAGATCCAGTGGATTTTCATCCAAAGCATCGAGAAATAACTGGATTCCTTTGGACAGATCTTTTTGTGAAATACCCTCGCCTCGGTAATACTTGGCAACTTCTTCAGCTTTCTTTCCTGTTTTATAAGGCTGATATGCTTTTTGAAATGTATATCCGAAATAAAGATGACGATATTGATTCCTGGTAAGGAGCGTATCGTTCTGTTTTAATCTTTTTAAAAGTTTCGGATAATAGAATTCTGAACTTTTATCTTCAATATTTTTTTGAATGACAGCATAATCCGGTGCTTTAAATTCCATTTTCTGACCATGAAGGAAAGTAAGCAGCGTGAAAAAGAATAAAGAGAAAAATGCTTTAATATTCATGGTTTGTATAAGGTTGTGACAATTTTCTGTAAGGTTAAAAATACGAAATATACATCAATTGAATAATATCGATTAGCTATTTATAAAAAAAACAATAAAATATTACCAGAGTGTTACTTTGTGTTGATAAATTTACTAACTTTATTCGGAATTTGAGATGTTACCCCTGACATTTGAAGGGGTAAAAGGAATTTTTAACTAAAAAACTATAAATATTAATGAGCAGTAGTATCCAAGATGAATTTAAAGTCTTCAAAGACGAATTAAGAAAGTTGAATATCGAAGTACAGAAAGTGGTAAAAGTAGGAAACGGTAGTATGGATTTTCACGAGGTTTTCTACAAATCACCGAGGTATGAAGAGATAAAAAGCATATACGTCCAGCGTCATAATCTGGATAGTATGATTGAAAAATTTAAACAGGCCTATCATTAAAAATAGAACGAGCGCCACAGATTTTCTGCGGCGCTCGCTTTTTATAATTTTCTGATACTAATCTTTATCCAGTGCTGACGTTTTTTTGGTGTCTTTCATTCCGATATAAACAACCAGTGAAAAAAGAATACATCCGGTAATGTACCAATAAAAGTATTCTTCAGAACCCATCTTTTTAAACCAGAGTGCAATATATTCTGCCGTTCCACCAAATACCGCAACTGTTATTGCATACGGCAAACCAACGCCAAGTGCCCTGATTTCAGAAGGAAAAAGTTCTGCTTTTACTACTGCATTGATGGATGTGTAGCCGCTTACAATAATTAAAGCTGCTATAATCAGGAAAAATGCACCCCAGATTGATGTGGTTGTACTTAGTGCTGTAAGAAGCGGAACGGTACACAAAGTACCCAAAATACCAAAGCCTAAAAGAAGTGGTCTTCTTCCGATCCTGTCAGATAAACCTCCAAATACAGGCTGAAGGCATGCAAATATAAAGAGTGAAATAAAAGAGACTAATGTAGATTCTTCCTTTGTAAGGTGTACGGTATTCACCAGGAATTTCTGCATATACGTTGTATAGGTATAAAATGCCAGTGTTCCTCCTAATGTCAGCCCTACAACGGTAAGTAATGCTCTAGGGTGTTTCATCAGTTCTTTCACTGTTCCTTTTTTCTTTTCGCTGACTTCTTTTTTATTCTCAAAAGCTTCGGTTTCATGAAGGTTGGCGCGAAGATATAATGCAATAATAGAAAGCATTGCTCCAATCACAAACGGAATTCTCCATCCCCATTCCTCAAGCTGAGCCTCTGTGAGTAATAGTTTTTGTAAAATAAGCTGAATACCTAAAGCAATAAGCTGACCGCCAATTAAAGTGACATATTGAAAACTTGAATAAAATCCCCTTCTGTCCTGCGTGGCCATTTCGCTGAGGTAAGTTGCAGAAACCCCATATTCACCGCCAACACTTAATCCCTGAAGTAACCTTGCCAGTAAAAGTAATAAAGGAGCGAGAATACCTATGGACTGATAAGTAGGTGTAAGAGCAATCAGCAGAGATCCAAAAGACATCAGCAGAACGGAAAGCGTCATTGCTTTTTTTCTTCCGATTTTATCTGCAATACTTCCGAACATCCATCCGCCGATTGGGCGCATTAAAAAACCGACAGCAAATATTCCTGCGGTATTCATCAGTTGGGCATTCAGGTCAGAATCCGGGAAAAATGAATGGGAGAAATAAATGGCAAAGGCTGCATACGCATACCAGTCATACCATTCAACAAGATTTCCGATAGATCCGC
Source organism: Chryseobacterium sp. RU33C (assembly GCF_900156015.1). NCBI lineage: Bacteria > Pseudomonadati > Bacteroidota > Flavobacteriia > Flavobacteriales > Weeksellaceae > Chryseobacterium > Chryseobacterium sp. RU33C. The sequence goes on from NZ_FTMT01000003.1 coordinate 250,224, forward strand.
CAATGATGGCTTTGATCCTTTGGCCTGTGGTGATTGAGTGTGAGTCCATAGAAGTATTTCCAGAAAGTTTTTAATAATGGCATCCAAGATACAAATTTCAGGAAAAAATAAACCGTTCTTAAAAGAGCGGTTTAATCCCAAATAAGAATGATTTTTCTAAAACCTATATCCAATGGAAAGTCCGCTTCTGAAACCTGCCCACGGCCCGTCCACTTTTATTCTGGCACCATTGGCATTGGTTTCTACGGTATACTTAACAAATGGAATATCCAGATTTTCAATTTCTTTTTTAAGCTCAGCCTGCATATCAGGTGTCAGCACATAATCTGAGGTCATGGTAAAATCACCTTTTCCACTTCCATAATGAGCTCCTGCGATCCAGAAATCAAGGACAAGATTCTGACTTCTGGTCAGAAAGAACTGTACGCCTACCATTAACCCACCGCTGTTGCCTTTGGTGTCTCCCTGGCCTCTTAGAGGAATTGGATAGGTGTTCCCGTCAGGACCATTGTAGTCATAATAAAAATTAAAAGTATTTGAGGTAACACTTGAATAACGGTAATACGGTGCAAAATAGAAACCTTTCCCATAGCCTTTTCCAATATAAAACCGGGGTTCTATGGTGAAATTGGTAGCTTTTACTCTCAGATTCTGGAATCTTTCTTCATCTTTATCTTTCAGAAAAGCATTGATAAAAGGGACTTTCCCTTCAGTCATAGTCCCGAATCCGATATTCACAGAAAACCATTGGTTAATGGCTCTTTCATAAGACAGATTGATATTTCTGAATGCATAAGCCGTACCATTGGTCTTGATGATATTCATCTTCTCTGCCGCGCTGTTATGAATTTCCTGAGCTCCCAGAACAGAAAACAGGAAGCACGGAATTAATAGAAATGCTTTTTTCATGACTCAATATTTTGTGATGTAAAAAAAGTACCAGCAAAAAACGGGCTGGATTTAACATAATAATTTGAATTTAAAGAAAAATAGGTCAATTATTTATTTGTTTGCTTTTATAAATGTAATATTTACCGGGAATTGATTGTCCTGATAGTATAATTCATCTTCAGACATGAAAAAAACTATATATACCATTTTCTTTCTTTGCAGTGCTTTTATATTTTCACAAGAGAAGAAGAATGATACAATGGATGCAGCAGCCACTAAAGAGATTCAGGAAGTTATTTTGAAATCACAGCGTAAAAAGCAATTTGCAGACAAAGCTGTTTATACTTTTGATAAAGAAGCACTGGAAAAGGCCCGGTATGCAAAAGATCTGCTTCGTACCCTTCCGGAATTGCAGCTGAATCCGGTAGAAAACACCATTACGAGTACTAAAGGAGGAACCATACTATTTCTTATCAACGGGATTGAAGCTACAGATATGCAGATCCGTAGTGTTGCGCCCAACGAGGTTTTGAAAGTAGAGTACTATGATATTCCTCCTGCAAGATGGGCGACAAGAGCAGATACGGTAGTTAATATTCTGACAAAATCTACAGAAACAGGGTATATGTTCGGGGCAGATGTGTCTGCGGCTTTGAATACCGGTTTTGTGAATGGTTCTGCTTATGCGAATTATACAAAAGGAAAAAATAATTTCGGACTTGAGTATTCCCTCAACCTCAGAGATTATAATGACAGAAGAGTCAACAGTATCTATGATTATCAGCTGAACGGGAAGCATTACCGCTCTGATGAAAACCGCAAAGATCATTTTGGATATACTTTCCAGAATATTGCTTTGCGTTATACGAGATTTGTTCCTGACGATTATTCTTTTCAGACAAAGCTGAATATGGATATTTTCAGCAGATTTTCGAAAGGAGTAGGACAAAGTGTCTTTACTGAAGATAATTTGAAGGAAGAACACAATATGTTCAAAAATAATGGTTCGGATTATGTGATTCCTAAGCTGGATCTTTATTTTTCTAAAAAAATTGGTGAAAAAGATGAGTTAAGTATTAATGTATTAGGTTCTCATTATACTACCAATACTACAGAAACAGCCAAAGAATGGATAGTAGGTTCAGGATTGTCTGTGTATGATAATGATATGGTATTGAAAGCAAAACAAACGGGCTGGGTTGGGGAGCTGGCACATATACATGATTTCAAGGCAGGAAAACTTTCATCCGGATATCGTATTTCAAGGTCTTCTATATCCAATGATTTGAATAATCTTGCAGGATATTCCCAATACAATGTCAACTATCTGGAACAGTATTTTTATAGTGAATTTGCCGGAAAAGTTGATCAATTTAGCTATCGTATCGGAGCAGGGCTTACCAATATTCACAATAAAAGTGCAGAAAATACTTTTGATGAATGGACTTTTACTCCAAAGGTTATTTTAGCCTATCAGATTAAAGGAAATCACAACCTTCGTTTTACGGCAAGTTATAATCCGGTAAGTCCATGGAGTAATGCTTTGAGTAGTAATGTGGTACAGTTGGTACCTAATATTGTTCAGAGGGGAAATCCTTTTTTAGAATCCCAGCAGGTTTTTTCTAATAACCTTATCTATTCTTTTAATAATAAGTATTTTGATTTTAATGCAGGTTTATTTTACCGATATACCAACAGGGTGATCAATCAGTACTATGTTCAGGATGAGGTGTTGAATGGATATGCATTAACTTACGAAAACGGAAAAAATGCTCAGAGATATGGAGTTCAGTTAACAGGTTCTTATAAACCTTTCGGGAATAGCCTTTTGGTTATAAAGGCTGTGATCACACCTACTTCCGAAACTGTGAAAACAAGTAAAGGTGTTTTGATAAAGAATGATTATTTGGGAAATTATTTTTCGATTTCTTCAGAATATAAATCTTTCTCCGTTCAGTACCAGTTCAATATTCCGGTGTATAGCCTTAGTGGAGCATTCCTGAATACGAATGAAAACCAAAATAATATTTTTGTGAGCTATAAACATAAAAGCTGGACCTTTTCCACAGGGATGTATTGGATAGGAATGCCTTCAGAGTATAAAACAAAAAGTTTATCGGAAAGCCTGGTAGATTATAAGGTACATACACAGATTATGAACAATAAATCCATGTTTGTATTAGGGCTGAGTTATGATTTCTCGAAAGGAAAAAAAACAGAAATTCAGCGAAAGCTTAATAACGAAACTGCTCCTGCAGCTACCTTTTAGAAGCTATTTTGAATGTTAATAAGAAATCCCCGCTCATTTGTAGGAGCGGGGATTTTGCTTTATTATTTCTTAATGAATTTCGTGTTCTTTGTGTCAGCAGCATTTTTTCCATTGATCTGAATGAAATAGGATGCAGGAGGAAGATCCGAGATCTGTATATTTCCGGATTTTACGTCTGAAGTTTTAACCAGTTTTCCGTCCAGACTGTAAATATTTGCTTTGGAATAATGATCTGTATTTCCTTTGAAACTGATAAAATCCTGTGCAGGATTTGGATAAACCACTAGGTTTTCTTTTTTCACTGCATTGTTTACCGCCAGAAATGTTTCGTTTAAAGCCAGTGAAGTTGCTACTGTCTGGTTGATACTCAATATTGGAACACTGATATTTCCGGTTGTAGAATTTAGCAAAGCATATCTGTGAGATGCATCGTAATAACCATAAGCTGTATTGGTAATGGTTCCGATAGGGTTAGAATAAATAACATCCAGAGATGAATACAGATTGAAATTCTGTGTGAATTTTACTCTGAGAACATTACTGTATGTTTGATTACCTATAATTAAAGTTCCGTAAGCATCAGCAATAGCTGTCATTGTGCCACTGAACAATCCGCTGGCAGAAGATGAGGAGAAAGTACCTTTAGCGGTGTCGTTTTGTGCCGGTCCGTAAGTTGTTGGATAATTGATATAAGTTCCATTGTCCACATTAAAGTTTAAAGTTGCCTGGGTATTTACAATTCCTGTAATTTCCAGTTTAGTGGATGAAGCTTTATAATAAACGGTTGTAGAACCGTCTATCATCTTAATGGTGGAACCTGGAAATGTTGCTATTTCAGTAGAGGTAGGAGTTGCATAGGTTGTTTGTGATGCTGCCCCCATCGTAAGTCCCGCGTTTGAGAATGTAGCGTTGGCTCCTGTAGCAGAGTTGTTTACGCCTCCGTTTGCAATATTGTAATTAACAATATTTCCGGAAATAGGATCATTGGCTGCTTTTGTAAGCGTAATCTGCGCAGAAAACATGGCAGAAGCTCCTAATAAAAGGAGTAAAGATTTTCTCATAGTCAAAAATTTTTGTTAAATGTAAATAAAAAATGGCATTCAATTATCAAATTAATTGCCTTTTGATTGGATTTTTAATAAAAAACGCCTGTTGATCGGTTCAACAGGCGGTCTGTGCGTTAAAAAATGTTTAGGTCTAGTTACTCATTACCATTTTACGGTAAGCATAAATATCTTCAATGGTTACCACACTCATTCCTTTTTTGAGAGCAAAGTCTGCAATTTCCGGAAGTCTTGCCATAGAACCATCTTCATTAGTCAGTTCGCAAAGTACAGCATCTTCACCCAGGTTGGCCATTTTTACAAGGTCTACACTTCCTTCGGTATGTCCACGTCTTTCAAATACACCACCTTTTCTGGCAATCAGCGGGAAAACATGCCCGGGGCTGGCAATATGCTCTGCCTGTGCGCCTGATGCTATCGCTGTTTTGATTGTGGTTATACGATCTTTTGCTGAAACTCCTGATTCCACACCTTCTTTAGCTTCAATGGAAATGGTAAAGGCAGTTTGATTTTTTGAATTGTTGTTTTCCACCATAGGGCGAAGGTTGAGGTGGCGGCTTTTCTCTTCAGAAATGCATAAGCAGACGATCCCGCTGCATTCACGGATTAGAAGTGCCATGTCCTGTTCTGTAATCGTGGAAGCGGGAAAGATGATGTCACCTTCGTTTTCACGGTTTTCGTCATCTACTAAAAGAATACCTTTTCCCTTTTGTAATGTTTGAAGTGCTTTTTCTACACGTTCTCTGGAGCTAGCTCCGAATTGTTCTAATAATTTTTCCATGTTATTTTACTTTTAAAAGTTAAAATACTCTTCGGTACATGGAAATGAAATACAACGCAACAAGAATCCATTAGGACTCTTATTGGTCATCTCATTTTCTTCTCCCATCCAGACTTTAACTGTCGGTTCCGGAATTTCACCAGATCAGTCCTTTCAGAAGAAAGGAGTCGCGGACTGTAACCGCCGGTAGGGAATTACACCCTGCCCCGAAGAAAACTTATACTAAGTTTTGCTGTATGTTGTAATTTAAATTTTTATTTCATTGAATAGTATTTAACGCACAGACTGCTAATTTCGGGAAGTTTTTTGAATTGGAGAAGAAATTGATGACGAATCAGCTTACATTATTTTTCTCTACAGGCACATTCATGATTTTCATTTAAATAAGCAATGGTTGTCCTGCATATTTTTTCTAAGATGTCAATATTGATGTCAGAAAGCTTCTTGATGTAAATACAGGATTTTCCCATTTTAAATTTTCCAAAGTCATCCAATAACCGCTTGCTTTCTTCGGTAGGCGAATAAACATACAGTGAAAACTCTGCTTTACGTGGTGAAAAGCCTATGAGCGGCATATCGCCTTCATGTCCGCTTGTATATTTATAATGATAACTTCCAAATCCGATAATGGTTGGTCCCCACATTTTAGGCTCAAATCCCGACCATTCACTCATCAATTGTATTAATTGAAAGCTATCCGATTTTTTTTCATTTTTTTCTACAAATGAGTTAATGAAATCAGTTACGTTTACGTCAGTTTCGTTAGTTTTATTTGCTTTAGCCATGGTTTCCCATTTTTTTAGTTATCATTTTTATCATATATTTCAAATCAGTCTTTTCAGGACATTATCTAAAATAGCATTGAACTCATCCGGTTTTTCCAGCATAGGATAATGTCCGACTCCTTCGATAATAACATAATCATAGTTTTTCAAATATTTACGGTTTGCTTCCAGATCAGTAGGAGAGGTATCAGAATTGATGGCAATAACTGGTATTTGAACTTGTTTCGCAATGGTATTGAAATCCGTTTTATATAGAGGTCTGAGAAGGTTGATGGCTAGTTCAGGCTTATTCTGAAGAAATTCGTACTGCAGTCTTTCTTTTACGTTAGCAGGAGTTTGCTCAACAAACAGGTATTGAGGCAAAAAGTTTTCCACCGCATATTTAAAATCCGTCATATACTGTGTGAATAAAATTTCTTCAGCCTGTTGTTCTGTGAAAGCTTCATCCAGATTTTTCAGGGTATCAATCAGAATCAGAGCTTTTACCTTTGGTATTTTCAAAGAAGCTTCAAGTACATAGGCGCTGGACATAGAATGTCCTATAAGAATGATTGCATCTGATTTCACAGTATCGGCAACTGCTTTAATGTCATCAGCATATCCGGCGCTCGTCCATTCCTTTCTTGAGGAATCAGATTTTCCGTGCCCTGCGAGATCCATTAGTACAATGTGATACTGACTGTTTAAATATTTTTGCTGAGCGTCCCACCATTCAGTATTCCCAAGCCATCCATGAATGAAGATTAGGGTTGTTTTTCCGCTTCCGGATTCTTTGTAACATATTTTCTGACCGTCTGATGATACTGTGTGTTTTTCCATTTAAAATTGTGAGTATTGGTTATTATAAATCAAATTTACAAATCGCAGTGATCATATAAGAATTGTTACCGCAGATAAATGGAAACTCACTCTAAAAATGCGGATAAGTTATCCACAAAACTTATCAACATGATCTTGTATTATGGAAATTTTGCGAAAATTTATATTTATTGTAAATTAAAGAAATACAGGTAATTATGGATAATTTTTTAATTCATTAAAAAGTTATCCATAGTTTATCCACAGGGGTATATTCAAGGATGAAAAGTTATCCACAGATATTTTGAAATGTGGATAACGGTTTGTTTTTGATTTAAATTATTTTAAATCAATGATTTAATAGTATTTAAGTTGATGATGTGAAATTCTTTATCAGACTTATCCACAAATTGATTGGTTTTATTGCTGATCTTTGTAAATATTCCAGAAATTAAAATCGGTCATGGGTGCATCCGTGATTCCGATATTTCTTCCCATTGTTACAATTTGTCCTCTGTGATATGTTCCGTGAAGAATAGCATGCTGGATATATTCGTATTTTGAAAAATTGCACTGAAACCATTGGGATTCTATCTTTACATTTTTTGCAAGATCTTCTTCAGATAAGCTTTCCACATAATCCACCAGTTTTTGAGAATTGTTTTTTATCGCATTAAAAACATCTTCTTTACTGCTGGTGTCTGTTGTTTGGGTAAAATCAAAATCATTATTCTCTGAAATATGGCTCCACCAGTATTCCTGGGTCTGCCAGATATGATGCAGGGTTTTTAAGATAGTCGGGAAACTGGAGATTGTCTCCTGATTCAGCTGTTCGTCAGACTTTGTGGATAACCAGTCAATGTATTTATTGACTACCCAGTTGTTGTACTGTACGCTTTTGTTGACTAATGTTTTTAGGCTCATAGTATTAATATTTTGTAGGTTTTAAGAAGGTGCTATAATCCGAAATGCCGGTCTTTATTAATGTTTTCAGGATTGATGAGTGCTTTGTTGCTGTAGGTTGCTGCTTCAAAATCACTAATGTTTACAGAAAGAAAAGAAATATCAGGCAGCAATTCTGAAAGCCGGATACTGATTTGTTTTGACAGACTGGCTTTTTGTTCTGTATTTCGTTCCTGCATGATGTACCCGAATACATGAAGAAAATTTTTTTTGCCTTCCCTTAATCTGTAATACTGATAAGGCTGGATTCTTATTTTGATATCATTGGGAGCAAACAAACCAGTAGCGCCAGCCACTCCGTAAACGGCATCCATCAATTCATCGGGAATTCTCTGCTGAAGAATATCCTGTGAACAATCTATAATAAAATGAGGCATAGACTATATTTTGTGGTTTGATTTTGTGTGAGATAAAAATAATAAAAATATTAATGAATAGTTAAAATAAAAAACCACTCTTAAATAGAATGGTTTGAAAATGTGTATTTTTTACTTTATGAATGTGATTTTACGGATTCGATTTTTGGATGCTGTATTGTGGTTTTATGGCGTTGGTCATGTCAAGAACAATATCATAAATTCCATCTTCATGGATTGGGAAATCATAAGCATCAAAGGCAATACTTTTATTATCATTATTCAGACCAATGCTGTATCCCCAGTCATTATTAAACCTGAATTTTAAATTACCTTTTTTCAATGTATAGTTTTTCAGAAAATAAATATTCGGATTTTTAAGATCTGTCTGTAACGGAATATCTTTTCCTTCCCAACCGTTTGGAGTGGCGTTTCCAATAATTCCCCACGTAAGAGTATTGGTATTTCTTTTCGCCGTTTTTACAGTTCCGTCCCAAAAATGAATAACAACGGTATTTATTTTTCCATTTTGATCCGGTTGGAACGTACAGGTGAATTTTTCATCCAGCTGAAAAGATGTTTTGCTTTTTGGCAATAAGGCATTTCTTGGATAGCTGCCTTCTTTGAAAACAAGTTGTCCATCGTTACTGGTGATATAAAAATTTGAATTTTCTGTGGAATAAACACCTTCCAGCTTTTTTAAATCCTCGGCACTCACTTTTGCAATGGCCGGAATGCTATATGGTTTATTGTACAGTATTTTTTCTACCTGAGGAATAATAAAATCGGAGTGCGAAAGTTCTGAATTGGAAATTACAATCACACAAATATCATCATCCAGAACTCTGTAATATCGGCTTCTGTAACCAGGTCCGCCACCATCATGGCCAACCCTTTTTTTATCAAAAGTTGTAGAGATCTGGAAACCTAAGCCATAGTGATCTTTAAGATAAGGTGTAAAAGCTTTTTCTGTGGTCTCTTTTTTAAAAAGGGTATAGTTTTTTAACGCTTCATTAAATTTAAAAAGATCTTCTACCGTAGAATACATCGCTCCGGCAGCAAAAGGATGATCGGTTTTGAAGCGCAATGCTTCGTTAGACCTTTTAGCTGATAAAAATTCATATCCAAATGCCTTGTTTTCATCCGTTACATTATTGAAATTGAATCCACTATGATTCATTTTCAGAGGTTTCAGGATATTATTTTCTATGACCTGATCATAATTCAGACCTGTAACTTTCCTAATGATATAGCCGAGAATATAATACCCGGAATTGGAGTAATCCCAGTCCTTACCAGGGGAGAAATTCAAAGGTTTTGCAGCAATATATTTTAAAAATGTTTCTTCATCTATCGTGTATTCAGAGTTGGTATCATTGGGAATTCCTGAAGTGTGGGAAAGCAGCTGGGCAATGGTAATGCTGTCACCTTTTGGAAAGTCAGGATAGTATTTGGAAAGTTTGTCGTTTAAAGATAATTTTCCCTGTTCTTCTAACTGAAAAATAACAGTTGTCGTGAACATTTTTGTGGTGGAGAAAACTCTGTAAAGACTGTTATTGGTATTTTTCTCTTTTTTAGGAGCATTTCTATAGCCGTAGCTATTTTCAAAAATAATTTTTCCTTTTTCAGCAATCAAAACAGAACCACTGAACAATCCTGCTTTTTCATATGTTGAAAATAACTGTTTCAGTTTTTTGGATTTTTGTGAAAAAAGAGGATGTACCGCAAGCATTAAAACGATACAGGTGAGAATAGGTTTCATGTAATTTTTTTAAATAAGACACTTTTAAGTGTGATGATATTACATGGGGTTTTAAAAAATATTTACAACTGTATTTTCGTAAGTTTTCCTTCAAGTTTTTTAATCTAGTGGATCAAAAGGAATTTTATTTTCATCGATAAGTTTGTTTTTAAATTTCTCTGAGTAAGTGTGAGCAAATTTTTCTTTTTCATTTTTGGGAATCCGGAAATAAAGATCCATTCTTTCGTCACATGCATCACCATCCATATCTTTTTCATTATCTTTGTATCCTGGTCTCTCAACAACTTCCAAATAATGAACATAATGTCTAAATTCATGTGGCAAAGTTCTATAAAGCTGAGTATTTCTAATATTTTGAGGTTGGAATTCTGCTATGAAATTTCTTTTTGTTTCCGTAAAAGTATGACCATCTGTTTTTAACCTTTCAAATTCCTGTTGATTTTCTATTGTCTGTTTCTTTGGCCATGATAATTGTTTTTTCAAATCAATAGCGTCTAGAATGATGGCGGGAAAATATTCATTTTCGAAATTGTAACTATAAATTAATCTTCCCCACACTGGCGAAAGTATTTCTTCCTTTCTTTTGGGCTGCCTTAAAATGATATACTTTAATTCTCCATAATCATTTGCAGGGATATTTTCTATAATTTTTTGAATGTCATTGATGGAGCAAGAATGCATTGAATTTTTACGGGTATTTTCAATTATAAATACAAATTCATGATTGTTGATAAGCCGTACTTCTTTTCGATAATCAGTGAGCTTTTCATAAAAAGATTTGAGATCTCCATAAGGAGAGGAAATTGTCAATTTATTATTTTGACCATGTCCCTGTTTTTTTGTGCCAATATTTCTATTTCTTCGGGTTGGATTATACATTTTTTAATACCACATTTTTTTTATTTGATCTGTTATTTCATAAGCTTTGGTGTCGGTGATCCAATCTACAACTCTTATTTCGTTGCGATTTTGTATAAAAACAACAGAATAGGTTGAGCCACTCAGAGAAAAGTGATAACGAACCCCGAATTTATATTTTTTTATCTGAAAATCTTTTATCTGAATCTGATCAATTTCTTTTTTTGCATAAATTTTTGGGCTTGCAAATAACTTGTTTTTATATCGTACTGTTATTTGTTCTGGCTCAATAATAAGTATTGTTTTTCCAAAGGTATTCCATAACCAGATATACAAGAATAGTATAAAAAATGCTGCAAGGGGAGCTGTAAATGAAATATAATATAAAATAAAAAAGAAACCTTCCTCCTGAAGGCTTGTAAGAGGAATAATAATCAGGATAATAAAAGTAAGTAGGAGCAATCCTAAGCTCAATATAATGGTTACAACCCAGTTGGTTTTATTTTTTATTTTAATGGTGATGGGCATAATTATCAATCTTTAAGCAAGTCTTTTTTCATATAACTTTGTTTTCTCAAGCCCGAAATTATTAATCCTAACCGATAGCGAATCCAGTTCCCAGGTAGGAAGATTCGAGGAAAGTTGATCTGTTAATTTTACTATTCCTGGGGTTACCTTATGATCAAATTCATAATATTTTTCATTGGTGATTATTTCCAGTCCGGATTGTTTTTTATCAAACGGAGACGGAATAATGAAAGAATATACAGATATTATTTCATCCCATTTTATAAACTCTGTTTCCTTATTTTGCTTGAAATAAAATCCATCTTTTGTGTATTGAAAGATACCATCAAATGTATGCAGGCTATCCATTTCCTTTTCAAATGTATCATAACCTTTTTCTTCAGGAGAATAGAGTTTAGCAATGGAAAATACAAGAACAACAAAACAAAGAAAAATAATAGCAAATGTTATTTTTTTGTCATCATAAACAGGGTATTTGTAAAGTGTAAGAACTAATACCAGGGATGTAGCTGCAATGATTTTTTTCATGTTATATTTTTTTAAAGTACTTCCCTTTGAACTGATAACGGATTTTCTTTTCTGTAATTTTAGAATTTTCAATATACAGCCCTTTTGGAGAGTTATCTGGCTCAAACATACCTCCGTTCATAGCGAATACTAATTTTTCTTGTTTAGCCTGAACATCATTCTTCAGATGATCAAGACTTTTCAGAATTTCCCCTTTATTATTTTTCCAATACAACCGTATATTTTGTTTCTCAGGATTTACCTGATAGGCAACAAAACGGTTGTCCTCCTTTATTTTTTCTGTACAACATATACAAAAGAAAAGCAGGATATAAAGAAGAATATGACAGATTATCTTTGGAGTAAAGCTTTGATTTTTCATTTCAATAAAGAAATAATTTCTTTGTTCATGATATCGTTTTCAATTTGATGTTTTTATTATTCTATACATTAAATAGTTCGGTTATTTTTTGATACAGATCATTCAGATATTCATTATGAGGGGCGCAATTGCCATTGCTCATTTTTAACAGACTGTTTTTCTTCATTGCATAAATAAATATTCCATTTCCGTCTGTACAATTTGAAGGAACATCATAATTGTTATTGAGCCAAAAATGATTTTCAGATAGTAATTTCATGAATTGTACGTATTGTTTTTGAGTTAAATTTTTCTGTACAAGAATGGTAAACAATGAATTTCTTTTTTCACCTGTCTTCTGATCGTATTCACTTGTATATATTTTCTTTTTGACAAGAATATATTTGTGTCCTTTTTTTTCTATCCTGAGTAAATGATTATCTCGAAATGCAGACCATTTGAAAAACTGATATACTTCATTATTTTCTTTAAAGGTCGATTTATCAATACATTCTAAAGGTTTTTCTTTAAGGTTTTCAGATAAGTATTTACATATATTGTCATTGTTCTGAGCAGTAAGAAGATTGAATATAAAGGGTAGAATGAATAATAATGCTTTTTTCATAGGTTAAATTTTAAACAAATAAAGCCGCTCTTGTAACGGAACAGCTTTCAATATATTGTCAACATCAGCTTATCGATAAGGCAAATTGATTTCTTCAATTTTTGTTCTCAAATCTCCAATGGTAAAGGTTTCTGAATTACATTGGAATTCAGGAATATCGTGCTTGGATAAGAAATCATTTAAATCATCACAATTTTGCAGAATATTAAATTCTTTATTGTCTAAATCTAAAACAATTCCTTTGGTTTTCCCATTGATAGAGTAGGTAAGAGGACTTAATGCTCCCAAAAAAGCCTTGGACCATAAGCCTTTCATATTTTCTTCAAAATAAATGAATCTTCCATAGTTTAAAACTTTGCAAAATCTTGAATACTGGTCAGGATCATATCCATTGTCTTTCTTGTTGGTATATTTCCGATAAGTCTGAAAATACATTTCTCCTTTATGCGAAACAGCTAATGGAATTTTTACTCTTTTATTTTTTTGTTTGAAATAAAAGAATGCTTTTTCCGGCAGATCAAGAGAATCACATTTCTGGCAGGCTTTGAAATACACTTCTTCAGTTGAAGATGGTTTTTTATTTAAAACATCTTCCAGAGTCATATAAATACCTTCCGGAAAATCTCCTTTCTTGATGGATGGATATTCTTTTTCTTGTGCTGTTACTATGCTGGAAATAAAAAGAAGAGCAAATAAAATATACAGTTTCATGGGTTTTGTTTTTTCTCAGCGGCTAAATTACAAATAAGTAGATAGCGAAAATAGAATAAAAAGAAAGTTTATTCGGTTTCGTTGTAAGAATTAACCTTATAAAGCAGCTGGAACTTGATGGTATCTTTTTTAGAATTCGGATATTTTTCTTCATTTACCTGTTTTTCGAATTCTTTCATAATTTCCAGATCCAGATCATCTTTAACTGCAAACTGAATGTCATTTTTCTTTTTTCCTAATTCAAATTGGACCATTATTTTTCCTTCCCTTTTGGAATTTTTAAACAATTTCTCAAATATCTTGTTGGTTTTGTCAATAACAGACTTAATATCCTCAATGGAAGAATTCGCCTTTAATTCAGAATCACCGGTCAAAAATATGACCTTTTCCAGTTTAGTTTCTCTGTTTCCTTTATCGGTAACATACACTTCATTGCCATTTTTATAGGTTTTAATTGTTCCTTCCGTTGTATAGGTTCCGTTATCAATAGGATTATTGTAAGAGTTTTTATACGGGAACTCATCAAGCCAGAATAATGTCTGATTTTTTTTCAGAAAGTTTAAAATATAACGCTGGTTTTCGGTTTGCAGAATGAATAAAGGCTCTTCGATGTCAAATGAAATGGTAGACCAATAGTATTTTAATTCATCTTCATTGGCTTTTCTAATCTGATAATTTCCAGAAACTTCTTTCTTAAATTCATTCCATATCTTTTTTGAGTCATCCGGTTTCTTGGCCATTTTCCCCTCAATTTCCACATCATCTATATAGAAAATCAAACTATCAGGAATACTTTTTAAGTTTTCTATATTTTTAAATCTTTTCCACAGAGTTGGTCCTATAATTAAATTATTTCCCAGTACATCATAACTGTTGGTATTGGTAAGGCTTTCGGTAAGTAATTTTTTTACTTTTTCGTTGATTTTATCATCTGCATAATGATAAACTATGCCATTGGGAATGGTTATTTTCTCCGTGATTTGTGCTTTGACAGCATTGACGAAGAATAAAAAAATGAGAAGAATTTTTATTTTCATGTTTTTTTTAATTGGGTAACATAAAAAAAAGAAATCTGATTTTTTCTGTGTCCTGAATATTATTGTGTAAACTGTAATGTATGAATTGCTTTTAAAAGTTCTACCTGACTTTCTTTTTTCAGATTTGTACCATATAGATTGAATCTGATTTTTCCTATTGATCCAGTCTTGAGGCTGTCAATATAAACTCCTGTTATTCCTTTTCCCACTTGTTTGGGCTCTAATATTTTTACCTTGTACCCATCAATTTTTTTATAGGTTATTTTACTTTTGACAAAATCTTCTCTATTTACATTTTTATCAATGACAATAAATTGTGTTGTATCAGCCTTTGGATTCACTGCTAGAAGTTTGTTGAAATCTTTTCTGTTAATAATCGTGACATTTTCTTCTAATGTATAGGAATAAGGTCCGTAATCATAAAAAATCGAATCATTATTTTTTGTAATGATAATTCCGGCATTACTATCATATGCACCCAGTTTCAACTTGCTCCAGTCTTTAGGAGCCTGAAGTTTAAAACTGCGAAAATCCATGGATTTTGTTTTCTGAGAATTCTTAGAACAACCAAATATTATGAAAGAGGTAAAAATGAATAAGAGCATTTTTTTCATGACTTTTTAAAATAAAGGCTCTCCGTTCAAATCCGTGGTCAGAATTTCACTCATATAATCAAAAAAAGGTCTCATGGCAAGTAAGGTTTGCAGTGCTTCTTTTTGAAAATTGTCTGATAAAACCTCCTTGTCTGTAAATTTCCGCATTACAACAAATTGCTTTTTCCGGATTAAATCTATAGACGGATGATTTTTATCAAAACCTCGCGGAGCTGTTTTTACAGCATCACCTTTGAGTTCTCCAAAATATTGTATAAAAGTCTTATCTGAGATAATTTTTTCAATTTCTGAGCTGCTGATTTCAAATTCTTTACGGATACGAAGTAAATCTTTGGCTTCCGGACCCCAAAAACCGCCTCCTACAAAACTGTTGCCGGGTTCCAGCTGAATATAATATCCGCCTCTCAACATGGGTTTCGACCGCGAATATCCAACGCCAAAATTGGTTTTATAGGGTGTCTTGTCTTTGGAAAAACGAACATCATTGTAAATCCTGAAAATATGAATTCCCTTAAGCTGGTCATGCTCCTGAAGTTCATGATAGATCTGAGTAAAAAAAGCTTTGTTTTCTTTTACAATGACATCGTACTCGGATTTATGTTGGGCAAACCATTCCCGGTTGTTGTTTTCTTTTAAATGGGTGAGAAATTCAAATGCTTTTTTCATAAAAGTGTAGGAATTTTTTATTTAATGATAAGTCAAAATAAAATAAGTGACAAAGTTGATCCTACAGAATGTTTATCTGTAAGTAATTGATCTCAATACAGAATATCTGCATCTATATGGATAAGAAAGATTGCTTCAGAAAAAGTATTTGCTATCTTCACAGGCATTTCATCTGTATTTTTAAATATCCCGTTTTTCCCTTTTACAAAACCGATATGATGCGCGTTAATCATATAGTCTGCAAATACAATGAAACTCTTATCATTTTCATTATGATATTCCTCCAGAATTCTTGCTAGTGGCCAGATAGAAAACATATTTTTTGTCCAGTCCCAATCTGCAAATCCATCCAGATTTAAATAAAATTCTTTAAAATCATCAGAAAAATGAAAATCAATGATTTCTTCGAATACTTTTATAGCTTTCCGTGTTGCGGGTGGGCTAAGCTTTATATTTTCACTTGCCCATTTCTCTTTAATTTTATCAATTCGGAGATGTATCATTAAGAATATTTAGGAGATATTATCTGTAAATTTTAATCTGCTGTAAAACCCCTTTCTCATTTTTAAAACTGAAAATATAGTTTCCGGGTTTTACTCTGGATAAATCTATCGTTTTATTATAGTAAGCAAAACCTTTACTTATTTCCCTTCCATCTAAAGAGTAAACGGTAAATTCAAATTGATTGCTGTTATTTTTATTGCTGATGATAAAGCCATCTCTTTGTGCATTGGTATACACTCTTGTTTTAGTTTCATGATCTTCACTGGCTGTATCTGAAGAGAGGGCATTCTCAGTAATATCGGCTGCCTGTATACTTTTAATAGCTGATTTCGTTATAGACGTTGTACTTCCGCCGAGGATGTATAATTTATTGTTATATACCTCCGCTGCGGCGTGTCTTCGGGGAATCATATTGGATGATAGCTGATGGAATTTATGGGTTGTTGTATCAAAATAGGCCAGAAAAGTCTGATTATTGTAACCCCCGGCAATAAAAATCTTATCACCGGATACCGCTAATGAATGTCCGGATATCCCGGCAGGCATCGTAAATTGATCGGTCCACAGATTGGTGTTGAGGTCATAAACATTGATCAGGCGGGATGAGGTGCCGTTAAAACCACCAATAACATAAAGCTTATCGTTCACTATTTTGCCTTTTGCTTCTCTGGCGGTGGGCATATTAGGTAATGGATGCCATGTATTGGAAGCAATATCGTAATATTGGAATCTGTTAGAAAATACAGTAGTTGCAGCGCCGTTGAGTCCGCTGCCACCAAACACATATATTTTGCCATTATGAATAGCAGAACCTGCATTTCCTGTATAGGAACGGTTAACAGCTCCTTTCGTTACCTTATGCGTGGCAAGGTCTACAATTTCAAGATGGCTGTTTCCCCAACCGTTAAAAATATAAATTTTATTATTGTAAGTCTCCGAATTAGCAAATTTTTTGGGACTGAGAGTAGCAGTGAGAACACTCCATTTATTATCGGTAATATTATACTTTTCAATATAATTGGCAGTACCTCCGCTTTCCTGATATCCATTGATCACATAGATATTATCATCCACAATAACACTGGTTGAAGCACCTCTGCCCACAGACATATTGGCGAGACTTTTAAAGTTAAGCGTTTGTGCATGGGCGAGCAGTGAACTTAAAAATGACAGGAATAATAATTTTGTTTTCAATGGCATGCGTTTCAGTGTTGGATTCTGTTTAACTTTCTTTCAGTGATTCAGGTTTATTTTTAATACCGGTTTTAAGCGAATATTTGTGGTTTAAAGATAGGAAAAAGTTGAAGAGAATTACCATATGCTTTTGGTCAGGCAGAGATATTTTCCTGCAGCATCAAGATCTGCTTTGCCTGCATGTAAAAAACAGGTTGATTTTTGGTAAGGTATTGAAAATGATTTATTAAAATTAGAAAATCCTTTAAAAAATCACAAAAATGCAACCATGATATTTAACATATCATACAACGGGAAAAATTGATAAATATCAGCCGTAATTGTATGATAAGGCAGGTGTTTCTTCGCTAACTTTGAGTATGAAAAAGGGATTTAGGGTTCGTTTTTCATTGTTAATTTTCACAATAATCTAAACAAAAATGGTATGAAACAAAGAGTTCCAATTTCCCAAATTATGACCAAAGAACTGATTACACTTAATCTTACACAATCATTGTATGAGGCTGAAAGTTTATTTAAAAAAAATAAAATCAGGCATATTCCGGTTGTAGAAAATCAAAAGTTATTAGGAGTATTAAGTTATAGTGATCTATTAAAAATCAGCTATGCGGATGTAGAACAATCGGATGATGCGGAAGATGTTCCTGTGTCAGCAGTGGTATACGACGTATTTACTATTTCGCAGGTGATGACAAAAGCTCCTCTCACTGTAAATCCTGATACTACCATAAAAGAGGTAGCAGAGATTTTATCCGAACATAGTTTTCATTCTGTTCCGGTGGTAGAAAATGGTGACCTAAAAGGTATTGTAACTACTACAGATATTTTAAAGTATTTATTGCAGCAGTATTAAATGGATCAGTATTCACTTTAAATGCCCATTTATACTGAGTTCCTTAAATTTTCCAAATTCAGAGTAATTGAAAATTGCATAGGTATAAGAACCCCGAAGTCCGGACTTCGGGGTTCTTATTTTTTTAGAGGCTGTTGAATGTTCCCCGCTGCTGCACGAATCCTTCGTGTGGTTATCATATTATAAATTAAAAATTCTAATAATATAAAATCATGTTAGCAACAGTTATTATTTTAATTGAATTTCAATCTTTTTATCTTCCATAAATAACTTTATCCAATTCGGATTTTCATTATTTCCTGGAATGCATTCGATTAAACTTTTATTATTTTTATAATTTTCTATAGCTTTTTCCCCAAACTTGATTTTCATTTCATAAATTTCATTGCCACCATATCCAATCCAGGCTTTTGTTATGATTTGCTTGTTGTTTTCAATATTATGATACAGTAAAGATTTTGTGTCTTCCGGTAAATGACTTACACCATCACACCAAAAATTCTTAGCATAATATTTTATCTTTTCATTTTCAATGTTGTTAAAATCCAGAGACCATTCTAAATGACTGCAAAACTCTAAATTAAACATTGGTTCATTAAGATTATAATTAAAAGCACCACAATTTGGACACTCAATATATTCTCCATTCAATTTTTCAAATTCACATTCTGCACATCTGCCGTTTCTATTGTTTAAATGTTGAATAATAATTTTTGCTTCTTTTTTGTCTAAATTGAATTCGTCAATTATTTTTTTTCAGTAAATACTTTTAAATCGTATTGCATCAAAATATAAAGATCAAGCTTTTGTTCTTCAGAAAAGGTTATGGTAATAACTTCATTTTTACATTTGTTGCAATTAACTTTCATTCTTAATTTTTTTTTTTGTTACAAACATCCAAATCTAGAATATTAAATTAACATGAGAGAGTATCTATAAGTTCAAATTTGAATAGAGAGCATTTGAACAAAAATTGTTCTTTTAGAATAGGTTTTATTTTTTCCCTTTCCTTGCAAGAAGAAGGTACGCTGCTTCAAGTATTTTGATCAGATGAATATATGGGCTTATAATGTCCCTTTCTGGTAGTTTGTCATAGATGCCCACTGCTACCGCACGAATCCTTCGTGTGGTTATAGTATTATAAATTAAACATTTCAATAATATAAAAAAATTAAGCCACAGGATACAATAGTACGGTAGCTACATTTAATTATTGTTAATTATTTCCTGACTTTCGGATTTTGAAATACCAAATGAATCAGAAACATTCCAGTTTTCACTTTTACTCAAAGTCACATGCAGGATTTTAATTTCCATACCGTTGGTATAATGAAACATTAAAGTACCTTTATTATCAATTAATGAATTTTTACTATACCAAACCAAAAGCCCATTATTGATGGCAGGAAAGTAATATTGTTTTAGTGGAGAGTAATGTACTTCAAACAGACGGTATTCTCCTTCTTTTCTTTTTTTTATATAATCTGAAATCTTACATGGAATGTAATAGCCTCTGTAAGAGTCCTGATAAATAGAAGTAGAAGAAATAATATTAGGGTGAAAAAGAGATATTCTGAGTTCATTACCATGACTCCAAAAAGAAAATAATTTTTCTTCTTCAGTTGCCCATCTGCTATCAAAAATATTATTTACACCGGTAATAAATAATTCTCTTGGTTTCCAGAGCTGAACATATTTTCTGATGATTTTTTCACAGTTGGCAATGAAAGTAGAATCATCATTTTCATCTTTGGTTATAAAATCCATTATTTTATGTTGAATGAA
This sequence comes from Chryseobacterium sp. RU33C, assembly GCF_900156015.1. NCBI lineage: Bacteria > Pseudomonadati > Bacteroidota > Flavobacteriia > Flavobacteriales > Weeksellaceae > Chryseobacterium > Chryseobacterium sp. RU33C. The sequence goes on from NZ_FTMT01000003.1 coordinate 270,136, forward strand.
ATGAAATTAGTGAAGTACTTATACCAATTTTATTTCTGAATTACGTAATTATTATTTTACCTTTTTCAAGTCCATTTCCGAATATAATCTATACTGTATATTTCCTGTACTTTCATACACTTTGTCATATAATACCTTTGCCTCTTTGTATTTTCCCAATTCATCATAAAGAGCACCTAACATATAAGCAGCTTCTACTTGATCAGTTTCATTTTTTAAAATTTATTTATACATCCTTTCAGCCTGTTCATTTTCATTATGGGCAAAATACCAGTTGGCTATTTCCCAATAATCAGCTAAGAGCTTTGTTTCAGTAAATTTATTTTTTAGAGAATCGATACTTATTTCTTTGTAATCATTTCTAAACTTGTCCATTCCTGTTTTCTTTAAATCAGCCATATGAATATAGAAAGGATCACAATTATTTATTAATCTGATCATAAGGTCTTTCATGAAATCATTTCTGTTTTTGTTAGCTGTGCTGTTATGGAAGTTTTCAAAATCTTTCTGAAGTTTTGACATTACTTCATAGGAACAAGTTTTAAATGTTTCATCAGTATAATTTGTTTTACCAGATAAACAAGTGCAAAATTCCTTTTCAAATTTTTGTAAAAAATCCTGAGCTTTAATGTGAAAAGAAATTGAAACAGAGAACAATATTCCCAATAGTAATTTTTTTTTCATGTATAGCTATTTTATTAATGTTTTTCTGTTCATAACAATATTCTTAATCACAATAAATTGCCAAACATATTTGATCAAATCCACCTTTTCCTCTGAAACGAAATAAGTAGGCGTTCAAATTTTTACTTTGCCATTTTACATCATCCCTTACCGTTTCTTCTTTAGATTTTTCTAAATCTTCATATATTTCAAGGGATGGTTTTCCAAGATTTTCAGTTATATATTTTTTTATTTCGTGGAATTTTTCGTTAAACATTTCATTCGAAGTTTCAATTTTTTCATTTTCATTCCATTCATAAGACTTGAATTTGACTTGCTTATCTTTGGTGAAAAAATAATCTACTTTAAGAATGAAGTTGTTTTCGTTTCGTTGATATGATCTGGGAATTTCAAACTTATATTTTTGAAAAGCGGGATAAATATCTTCTCCAATTCCCCAAAAATATCCAAGAGTAATATCTTTTGATTCTTTATCAACTTCTTCATTTTTAATTTCATTAAAGCTTTTAAAGGAAAGATCAATTTCATTTCTAGCAGGAACATTGCCATATTTATTTAGTGAGCAGCTATAAGAAATTAGAATCATAAGAAGAAAGAGAATTCTTGATTTCATTAATATGTTGTTGCGATTATATAGGTGAAAAAAGGTATTGAAGTATCGAATTTTATTTAGTATAATCCCCTGCAACAATAGATTTTTCCATGGTACTTATAATCTCAGAAACTTGAATGGTAAATATCCCGGCATTTCCATTATCAAACTCTTTTTTCCAGTAAGAATATCCATCCATTTCAAGGGAGTCAGGGTTTTTGTAAGTCTCCTTTTTCAGACTGGTGACACTTTTGTTCAAAGCTTCTTCCGATATGGGAAGATGGCTGAGGTTTTCTGCATACCCTGTAGGGCTGGCAGGATTTTTCATCTTCAAACCACTGATGGAAATATGGATCACTTTTCCGGTTTCAGGATATTCTTCAATCTTTAAAATTTTAAGGGTGGAGCTTTTTTCTGTGGGACGCGTTTTGTAATTCCATTCCTGGCCGACACTGTATTTGTCTTTTTTTGCACAACTGAAGGATAGCAAAAGTAGTACTGCTATGAAAGTATAGAGTTTCATAAAGGGTGGTTTTTGTTTTTTATTTCTGTATCAGCTGCTCCAGCCTGGTCATCATCTCATCTTTTTCTTTCAGCATTCTTTCGTAGAGCGCAATTTTTTCTTCGTGTACTTTAATCAATTGATCTACAGGGTTAAGTGTAGAATTATAGAAAATAGAAGCTGGTTGCTGACAATTATCGAAAGTGTTAGAAATAATATTAATTGCCTGCTCTTCATCAAAATTCTGAAAAGCTTCCACCGGAATTTTCAACACTTCGGAAATCTTTTGCAACAAAAGATCTTCAATAGTTTCTTTCTGCTCCAAAAGCGAAATCTTCTTCTGGTTCCAGTCTTCACCAAGATCAAAAGCCAAAGCCTCCTGCTTGATGCCCAGCATCTCCCGAAAACGTTTGATATTTCTCCCCTGATGTATTTTTTTGTTTTGCATATTTGTGTACGTTATAGAAACAAATATAGGTAAAAGTTGGGGTATAGAAAATGGGAGAGTGGGGTATTTTAGATGGGAAGATTATAAAAATACGAAGTCAGGAGACTTCGTATTACTTATTTTATTGTGGAAATCAGGGAAACTTACAAAATGTCTTCAAAAGTATTGTTTCGGGTTTCAAGCCCTTCTCATTTTTGGTATAATGGTTCAGGCATTTTCAAATATATTGATTTTCATCTTTTGTTTTCTAGTTTTGATATGTCGATACCTTTTATGAGTAACCACAAACAAAGAGATAGTTCTCCAAAAAAAATCGGAATTGCAAGGTAAATGAACAAAGGATTTACAAATCCTTTTGACAGAAACATTGTGAAATTATTGATCAAGTAGCATATTCCTGCTATTGCATAAGCTAATCCAATAATTTTTGGGATGGCATTTGTTTTAAAAATTACATATCCAATTAATATACAGTAAAATCCAAAAAATACTAAACCAATTCCATAACCTTGTGCCTGAATATTTAAGGACAAAAGAGCAAGTGTTGCGAGTTGGTTTTGCTGAAAAGTATTCAAGTAAGTGTCATTGCTTAATAGCAATAATGGTGTGATTTGATTTAATAGATTGACTGCAATAATTGCCGTTTGAATAATAACCAATGCTAAAGCGATTTGCAGTATAATTTTATTTGATTTTTTAAAAAAATGATAAATTATCAATATTGTGGGTATACCCACTACAAAATTGATTAGGTCAGCCACAAACCCCCACCGAAAAAGCATTTCATTAGTCTGAATATTGTGAGCCGTTGTTAATGCATCGTTTGACACCCTTAATGCCTGTCTTACGAAAACTTCTGAAAATAGCCCTGTAGCTATTACAATTAAGTAGCAAAAGCCTGCAGTTCTGGCTAAATTTTTATTTGAGATCATTTTGTGGAGAATGTAAATTTGTGATTGTTATTTTTTATAATTTTCAGTTAAATTTATTTTTCGTTATATTGAGTTGGAGGTTGCTTTCCTGACTGGCTTAACGGTTTGGGCTTTGCGCTCGGGTGGGAAATCAAAGTACAATAGCTGATATGATTACTAAAGTTCAATTGAAAAACTGCCGTTGAGTTTTGCATTTCAGTCCGCCTGACACAAAACTCTTTTTATATGCAGGCTTTATTTGACTTCCTTAAATTTACCGGGATTAACAAAAACAGAATTATCTTGTCTTGCGTGAGTTGTCAAATTATTTGTGTTAAAGTCCATTATATTACAATATCCCAATCCACTTTTTTCAACCCAGGAAACAAAAAGCACATTTTCATTTATTTGAGTAGAAATATACTTGTCAGTTTCTTCTCTTGCTCCCGGAAATTCTCCTTTTACTAATTTCCAGTTAACTGTAGAATCCGATTCAAATTTTATATGATACACATATTTGTCTGAGTAATTGAATTCGTATGTTTTGCCAATTATGTCTTTTAATTCTGTTTTATTTAATACTTGCTTCTCCATTTTAGATTGTTTCTTTTCATCACAAGAAGTTAAGAAAATTGAAATTGTCAGTAAAAAAAATAATATTTGTTTCATAGTTTCGATATTTAAGGATTTTTCGGTTTAAGCTTGCATACAACATCCAAATTTCACATTGCCAATATACAATATATATGATTGCGCTAATGTTGTTTTGATTGGGTAATCATTAAATTAAAATTTAAATATACTATTTCCTTACAGAAAACTATAATCCAAATAAAAAACCGCTCCACAAAAAGTAGAACGGTTAGTATATTAATCTGTCTCGGTCGCTGACCGTTACATGATTCCTGGCATTCCGCCACCCATAGGTATAGCTGGTTTGTCTTTTTTCACTTCAGTGATCACACATTCAGTTAAAAGCATTCTGTGTACAGAATCTGCATATTGTAAGAAGTTGAGTTTAAATCAGATCTGATCCGAATACAGTCAAAACCATTTTCAGTTTAATTTTTAAAGCTTTACTGCTTTCCTCTTCTTTCAAGAATAAGGTATGCTGCATCCAGCATTTTGGTCAGATGGAGGTACGGACTGATGATATTCCTTTCCGGCAGGTTGTGGTAAACCCTGAGGCAGAAATAAACCATCCCGGACAAAAAATAATTAAATTCCTGTACGCTGTATTCCCTGAATGCTTTTTTAAAGACCAGCAGAGGATTTTGGTATTCTTTCTCAGACAGTAAGCCAAGAAAAGGAGGATAGACCTCTTCAACATGAATATTGAAGGTCTGTTTCTTTTCCTTCAGTGCCATGAGATAGCCTGCCTGTACAAACGACTGCATACACTGGTGAAAGTGATAGATAACGGACGGATCTTCTTTGATAATGCTATTTCTTTTTATGGCATGATTCATAATGCTGTTGAGTTTCTTTTTGGAGGTTTCCAGATCATTGAACCGGAAGAAGGTCTCCATCCGCTGTAAGCCGCCATGTTTTTTTCTGTTTTTCCCGGGCTGGGGTTGAATATCTGCTTTGGTTTTTGTCATGTTTTTGTGTTTTTTTTACTGGTTGTAAAGGAGGAAGCCCCGGCAATGCCTGAACTTCCTGCCCATACGAACCAAGGGTAATATGATAGAATTTGTGTTTTTCTGAAAGCCCGAAAGCCGCAATGGATTTTACACCCCATTGTACCGTATCATGATACTTTATGTGGCAAAGCAGGCTTAGAAAAAAATGATTGTAGAAAAGCAGAACAGCATGAAAATAAAAACGGCATGAGACTCTACAATATCCGACTTGAGGTACTGGTATACCATGCAACAGATAAGAGAGCTCACGCCTAGGTCGTGAGCTTCTTGCTTATCTTCTCGTTGCTTTTAAATTACCAGTTTTCAAGTCGAGATTCTAAGCAATAGCTTCTAATATTCTTTGAAGTATCGCAAAATTACATCTTCAAATGTAATCTATAGACAAATATAATAAAAATATCTTCATATTACCGAATTCGGTAATGGAAATTTATACTAATAATTCCAATTTGCACCAAACAGTGCGATTATGAACGAGTTTAAGACTGATGAAATCAAAAAAATGGTCTCAGAAAAAATAAAAGAAATAAAAGGAGAAACTCCATATTCTAAGGTTTCTGAGAGATGCAATGTCACTGCTGCAAGAATCAGTGATGTTGCTAATAACAAGATCGATTGTCAACTCAGTACTTTTATTGAAATTGCAACTGGACTAAGAATACATCCTAAGGAATTATTTGATATTATTTTTGATTTTGAAGAGTATTATTCTGAATTAGATAAATAAACCAAGCTCCGAAGTCTGAAGACTTCGGAGCTTGGTTTAAAGTAGTATTTATATTTGCTGAATAAAAATCATTAGACTTCGCGTAGCTGTGAAAGAGTTCAATAATAATAGTTAAATTAAATTTAAATTAAAAAGTTAAGATTTAAAATTGTAGTTCTATTTTCATCATTATTAAAATTTAGATCCCATCTTTTTTCCATAAATTTTAATAATATGAGTCCTCTTTTTAAAATATCTTCTGGAGTCCAATCTTTATTTTTTGATACTTCAATTTCAGAATAGCTACCAAATCTAAACCCTATATAATTGTCTCCATTTTCTATTTTGTCTTTAAAACATCTATTTTGAAGACTTGAGTTTTTAGGTCTTGACAAAGGGAGTAAATTTCCTAGAGAATTATTTAGAATTTTTCTTTGACTTAATGGATATGAATTAAATTTTTCTTTCCAACATTCAGATCGAGGTGTTTGAGGATAAATATGTTCTATAGTAATAAAGTCTTCTAAATCTTTTCTATAAGTATTCCAATCGATTTTTTGAGAACTATTTTTTGTTTTAGATTTAAGAAAGTCTTCATATTCATATAAAAAATACTTTATACCTTGCCACTCATAAAAGCCACCATTACTCCTAAAGTTTTCAGAAACTCTGTTTATAAAGTCTGGTTTACTTAAGATAAATGATATTCTTTCGTCTAAAAAATTACTTACCTCATTTAATGACATTTCTCCTTTTAATAGTTTAATTCCTATAATTGAAAAATTAATAGGACCTATAAAAGCTCTATAACTTATTATGCTAACAATAAAAAGAAACTTTTCTAATTTTTGAAGTATTTGAAGTTTGATTCTTTCTCCAGGTTTACTAAGATAAAGAGAGAGTAAAAAATTAGATGTATTTCTCGTGTTTCCAACTAATCTATTTATCCTTTCTAAGGCTAATTTTTCTTTATCATTAAAATCATTTGATAATGAAGGATTAAATATATAGAACCAAATTTTCACAGAATCCTGTAAACTTTCGACATATTTTTTAATATTTTGAGTATCTAGATTTTTGTCTATAATAACGTTCTTTAAAGTAAACTTTTTATCAAGTAAGTAATATTCTAAAGAATCAGGTGTAAAATAACCTCTTCTAAATTTAAAATTATCTTCTTCTTCTAATGAAGGGTATATTTCATTACCATAAAATACTGTACAATGACTATGTAAAAAATTATCATCGTATAAAGGATTATCTTTATTTAATCCTAAATAATGATAAACCCCTCTCCAGCCGTCATTAATAATTTTTCTTAACTTGTTTTTTTCATGTTCTGAAGTTTCTAATTTTGTTGAAAGGTAAATTAATCTATTTTTTAGTAGTTCAAGATTAGATAATGGTTTCCCCCTATTGTTCATTGTTTCAAATGCAATAAAAACATCAATATCGCTTGAAATTGAATAAATATTGAATAATAAGTTTTGGGTTACTTTTTTATAAATAATTTCAATATCAGTTATTTCTAATTCTTGTAACTTATCATGAAAATATTTTTTAGCAAAATCTAGATTATGAGTATATATGGTTACTTCATTATTATAACCACTGGTTGAAGTTTCATTAAAAATATTTGTTTTCAAAAATTCATATGACGGATTATCTTTTTCATACCCGAAGATGTATGAACGAGAGATTAAGCCATCTTTACTTTCGAAAATAAATTTTTTCTTGATCTCATCGGCTGTTGAATAATTTAATTTTTTTCCTTCTTTAATGAATTCAGTTATTGCTTGTATTAAGATAATAGTTGTTGTTAGCCTCTGTTGTCCATCAACAATATAAAATGGCTCATAGTTTTTTGATTCGATAATCCACAAATCATCTTCCCATGTATTAAAAATACTTTCAGGAACTTTTTCTAAAGTTAAAACACCCACATAATGATTATTATTCTCAATTAATTCAATATCTGTCCAAAAATCTTTTAGTTGTTTTTCTGTCCATGCATATCCGCGTTGATAATCTGGTATTCTAAAAATTTTTTCAGTAAAAATTTTTGAAATTGATTGAAGTTGATTGTCCATTAATTTGGTTTAGTTTTGATTATAGATTAGATCTAGTGATATAATTTTTTAATATAAAATTTTCTTGGAGATAAATATAAGATTTAAATCAATCGTTTTTGTAAGTTTTATATATACAATGCGGAAGTTATAAATACTTTATGCTAATTTAAGAAATTGTAACAGAGATTCCTTACGGAAAACCATAATCCACAAAAAAACCGCCCTACAAAGCAGAACGGTTTATATATTAATTTGTCTCGGTCGCTGACCGTTATATCATTCCTTACATTCAACCACCCATTGGCATAGTTGGTTCGTCTTTTTTCACTTCAGTGATCACACATTCCGTTGTTAAAAGTATTCCGGATACGAGTAAGTTTTTGAAGGTTTAGAAATTCATCCTCAGGAATTGTTCGGCTTCATACAGTTGAGAAACTCTGACGAGAGTTAGGCTTTATATTTATTAACCTATCAGATAAAGAGGTTGTGTTACTCCATTGCTCTTCCAAAGCCAACCGTATTTCTGTACGCTTGCGGTGAAATATCGGTATTGTTTTTAAAAAATCTGCTAAAATAGTATTCATCTGCATAGCCCAGCTCATACGCAATTTCTTTAACCGCTTTGTTTGTTAAATACAGTTCTCTTTTGGCTTCTATAATTATTCTCTCGGAAATTAAATCAGTGAGTGTTTTATTAAAATGGGTCTTAGTAATTTTAGCTAATACTTTAGTTGATATATTCAGCAAGTCTGCATAATCACTAGCCGAATGCTTGGTTTTAAAATGGATTTCGATATAATTTTTAAGATTTTGAAGGATAAAAGGTTCTTTGTATTCTTTAGGATTCATTTGGATTTCGGTTTGTTGTTCAGCTTTTAGCCTGGATGCAGTAATTAGAAATATTTTTAAATAAGAAACCAATAATTCATATTGAGCCAATGCAGGGTTTTGCATTTCAGCTGTTATCTGCTCCAGCAACATGTTAAAGGTATTGTTTGCATTTTCATCAACATCTACCAATGGCGGATTGTATATATTATTAAACAATACACCATTACAGGCTACCTCTTGCTGATGCTTGTGAATGCAAAAAAAATCGGGATGAAAATTTATTACAACGCCTTGTATGTGCTCATCGGTTTGAAACATAAAAGGTTGGTATGGCGAAAATGCAAACAAAGTACTTGGTCTGAAATCGTATTCCGAAAAATCAGATTTTGCAATTCCTTTCCCATTTTTTATCCAAATCAATGAGTAATAATTAAGTCGCTGAATATGGTCGAAATGGCTGCTGCCGTTCAACGAAAAAACTTTAAATGCTAAGTTTCCCGTTTGCGGATTAATCAAAGTATAGGTATCTGAACTCATCATATATAGGTAAGATTACTTTGGTTTTCTGTCTTTTTCATCAATAGCCGATTTTCTTTCCCGGCCATTTATAGGGTAAGCCTTGGATATTCTTTCCGGGTCTTGGATATTCCATGCATTTTCTGCCAATTGTACTTTTTGAAGAGCTGTTTCTGGGGTACAAGGTGATAATGGCAGGTGTTGTTTTATATTTTCCATCCTGTTTGTTTAAAATTTGCGAACCGGCTTTACAGCTAGTTCGCAAATGTATTCATTTTAAATTGTTGGAGCTAAAGGAAAATCTACAGGAACTTTGGTAAGATTGTGCAAATAGTTCATAGCTGTTTTATCGCTTACCTGTAGGATTAGGTCAACTAAATTTTCTTTGGTATATCCCGCTGAAAAAAAAGCATCTACATTTTTTTCGCTTGCGTTACCTCTGTTCTCCGTAATATCGGCAGCTAATGCAACCAATGCATTCAGCTTGCTGTCAGAGGATTTGCCGTGTCTGATTTCAGCTAATTGTTCCTCATTAAACCCATTCATTTTGCCTAATACTAAATGAGCACTTTGGCAGTATATGCAGCCATTTATTTGGCTTACAATTAAATTTACGGCTTCTTTTTCTTTGTTTGAAAGTGATGTCCTTGCATTTTGATAGGTCAAAAATCTTTCCAAACCATTTTTGGAATAAGCAATAGTGGCATACAGATTGGGTACAAAACCTAAAGCTTTATTCAGATTGTCAAAAATTGCTTGATTAGCCGGGGCTACTTCTTCTCTTGTTGGAACTGTGAATACTGTCATCTTTTTATTTTTTTAAATTATTGTCGTTATTGACAATACAAAGGTGCAACTCCTTAGGTGCTTATAAAATGGACAGACAACGCAATTAGATGGACAATTTTTTTAGTATGGTGTTTATCTTGTATGCTTTCATAGAATGATACATAATATCCAAATTTACCCGCGGCACTAATATACAATAGTGCTATTTAAAATAACAAACGAAGTTGAGTTTAAATCAGATCTGATCCGAATACCGTCAAAACCCTTTTCAATTTAATTTTTAAAGCTTTACTGTTTTCCTCTTCTTTCAAGAATAAGGTACGCTGCATCCAGCATTTTCGTCAGATGGAGGTACGGACTGATGATATTCCTTTCCGGCAGGTTGTGGTAAACCCTGAGGGAGAAATAAACCATCCCGGACAAAAAATAATTAAATTCCTGTACGCTGTATTCTCTGAATGCTTTTTTAAAGACCAGCAGAGGATTTTGGTATTCTTTCTCAGACAGCAAGCCAAGAATTGGCGGGGAGACCTCTTCAACATGAGTATTGAAGGACTGTTTCTTTTCCTTCAGTGCCATGAGATAGCCTGCCTGTACAAACGACTGCATACACTGGTGAAAATGATAGATAACGGACGGATCTTCTTTGATACTGCTATTTCTTTTTATGGCATGATTCATAATACTGTTGAGTTTCTTTTTGGAGGTTTCCAGATCATTGAACCGGAAGAAGGTCTCCATCCGCTGTAAGCCGCCGTGCTTTTTTCGGCTTTTCCCGGGCTGGGGTTGAATATCTGCTTTGGTTTTTTTCATGTTTTTGTGTTTTTTACTTGTTGTAAAGGAGGAAGTCCCGACAAAGCGTGAACTTCCTGCCCATACAAACAAAGGGTAAATATGATAGAATTTGTGTTTTTTTAAAAGCCCTAAAGCCGCAATGGATTGTACACTCCATTGTACCATATCATGATACTTTATGTTGAAAAGCAGGCTTAGAAAAAGATGATTGTAGAAAAACAAAACGGTATAAAAATAAAAACGGCATGGGACTCTACAATATCCGCTTTTGAGGCACTGGTATACCATTGGAACAGATAAGGAGAGCCCACGCCTAGGTCGTGAGCTTCCTGCTTATCGTCTTGTTCCTATTAAAAATTACCAGTTTTCAAAAGCAAGATTCTAAGCAATAGCTTCTATATTTTTGTTTGAAGTATCGCAAAGCTACATTTATTGTAGCTTATAGTACAAATATAATATAATTTTTGAATTGTAGGTTAATTCAACTACATTTTTTTATTGTAAACTTTCCAAATTGCTTTAATAATGGTATTTACAATGGATAAAATTGAATTTCGAATAGCTTTTGGTAAAAGAGTTGAAAAATTTAGGAAGAAGATGGGATTAAGCTATCGTGAGTTAGCTCAAAAATGTGATGTAGACCATAGTAATATCAGCAAAATTGAAAAAGGAGAAGTTGATTTGAGAATTTCAACAATACAGGAATTAGCTAAAGGCTTAGAAGTTCACCCTCAAGAATTGTTTGATTTTAAAATTGATGAGAAAACCTGACGAGAGTTGGGATTTGTTTTTATTAACCTATCAGATAGAAAGGTATTGCCGAAATGACGGTAGTATTATTTTAAAAGGTTTCACCTATTTCTCTAAACATTTCAATAGGTGATAGGTACCTTACTCCAAAATGAATACAAGGCTCAGGGATTTTTATTCTATTTTTTCTTTGTGGTTGACTAATTTCATGAGTCACTATTGTTAAACTATGCTTTTTAGCATATGCGATTAACCAAGGGTCAGCTAAATCTGTGGCTAAAAATTCATCTTTGGCTGATTGTAGAAAATGAGTACTTGAATGTGTCCAAATTGCGATTTGTGCATAAATATCTACACAAGAAGTAGAATCTGCAAAGAAACTATTATCTAACTCATTTTCACACCAAACAGATAGTTGATCTGGATTATTTGTTTCACAAAGTTCTTTTTTTACCTTATCAATGCTGATAATTATTCCATTATTAGATAATTCTAATATTTTATTCCAAAAACTAGGCACTACGTCGAATGGATAATACATTCGATGTGCTTGGATAAATATATTACTATCTAATAAATATTTTGCCACTAATATAAATATTCGTTAATAAATTTATTATAGGTTTCACCTTTCATATTTGTCAGTTTATATGCATCACGATATAAAAGCTTATTCTCTTTCACAGCATTGTTTACAAAAGCTGCAAAACGCAAACTAATTCTCTTTTTTGTAGTTGCGTAAAAATCACCACCAGAACTTTGTCTGTCTTTTCTTTCTTTAATTTCATTCATATATTCATTGTAAAATTGAATGAACTGATGAAACTTAATTAATTTTAAATCTAAAGCACGACGACCAATTACTATTGGACTGACTTTAAAGATTCTACTTAAATATATAAAATTCTGGCTGGTTTTCCATTTCTTTATAAAATATATTTCAGGAACCAAAAGTTCTGCTGCAACTTTATCACAAAGTAGTTCTAATGGATCATTTGCAGGTAATAAATTAGCATTATCAAAACCTGCGCTTTCACCAAGCCATACATGAGCTAACTCATGTATTATTGTAAACATTTGTGCTGCTTTTGCATCTGCAGAATTTATAAATAAAAAAGGAGCTTTTTTGTTTACTAACACAAATCCTCGACACTCATTAACATCAATAACTCGATGAGTGTTATTTCCAACAATACCATTATAAGTTACAATAATGCCAGCCTCTTCAATCTTAATAGTTAAATATTCAAGAGCTTCTTCCCATTTATTATGTTTGCTTGCCCAATCAAGTTCAAGTTTAAGTACATTTCTAATGTTATTAACAATATCTATATATTTATCTTTAATACTAAATTTTCCAACAAAATCTAATTCTGGAAAGTTTAATTCTTCCAAATATTCAGTAAGCCAATTTTGTCTATCTTGTACTATTTGAACTGTATGAAAAACGTTAAGACTAACTTTATTAGTAGTAGTTTTTCCAGTTCTAAAAAACGGTAATGGAATAGTTTCGTTGGGCGGTTGTGGTAAAAACATATATCCAAAAGGGACATGAACTTTGTGGGTGAAATTTTCTAGTTGCTTTACAGTAGGGAATTTTTCGCCTTTAATCCAGCTTTCAACATTTGGATTTTGAGCATAGAATTCTTCTAGACTATTACCATTTCTAATAATAGCCCATTCAATTAATTCTTTGTTTATATTTTCTACTCTAGTGCTCACGGTACAAATTTAAACATTTTATGAACCCAATTTAATTTTTACACGCTCAATTTAATATTACTGCTAACATCCAAATTTACGCATTACGCCAATATACAATATATATAATTGCGCTAATGTTGTTTTGATTTGTTAATCATTAAATTACAATCTAAATATAACTATTTCCTTACAGAAAACCATAACTTCAACAAAAACCGCCCTAAAAAAGCAGAACGGTTAGTATATTAATTTGTCTTAGCTTACGCTACTACATCATTCCTGGCATTCCACCACCCATTGGCATAGCTGGTTCGTCTTTTTTTACTTCAGTGATGACATATTCAATAGTAAGAAGCATACATGATATTGGATGATTTTTTATGTATTTGTAAAAAGTTTTTTAATCTTCTCAATCACAGTTTGTAAAGGGGTTAATTCAAATCCAATATGCTCACAATTTAAAGATTTTAAAAATTCAGGTAAATTGGAATATATGTTTACTTTTAATGTTGCGATTTTTCTATTTTGATCGTCAAATAGACTTATAAATTCATTTCCATCATCATCAACTCCATGTTTATATCCGAGAATATCCTTTAAATGAATCGTTTTTTTTATAAATAAGAAGTTATAATAAATTAGATTTCCGCGTTGAATCTTGGCTCGTATCAATTCATAATAATTCTTTTTTCCTACTAGGTAAATCATAAATAGAAAGATTAGAATAAAGTAACAGAACCATAAATAATGACCTTTTGAAATCATATTTTGATATGCTCCTTCAGTAAAAATAAATGGCAAAGGGAGTGAAAGAAAAAAGAGAACAATTCTAAAAAGAACGATGAAATAGTTTTTTATGACACTATCCCACGAAGTGTGTAAGTTAAAAAGTTAGGGCTTGGATTTTATAATCTGAGCCTTTGTTCAAAAATAAGCATAAATTGGTTGAGAAC